>JAURNO010000532.1 GCA_030830145.1 Verrucomicrobiota bacterium | reverse complement strand
GACCTTGGAAGACTTGAGGGAAATCCCCCTCGACAAAATCAGTCATTACCATATCGACGATGCGGCTCAGGGAAAAGGCCCCGGCTCCCAGACCGACCCCGATCGCGTGATGATTGGAGACGGACAGATCGATTTGGCTGCCGAGATCGAGGTCCTCCGGGAAATCGGATATGATGGAACGGTAAGCCTGGAACTTTTCAACGCGGAGTGGTGGGCAAAAGATCCGGCGGAAACTCTGAAGATTGGACTTGAGAAGATGAAGGAATTGTTCGGGGAATGATGATTTTGGAAAATTTTAAAATAATTCCTAATTTTTTTCACGGTTTTGCGTCTTTATTGTTCGGATGCATAACCCTAAAAATAAGCTAGAATGCCCGAACAGCAGGATTCTCCGGATTTACCGGATCAACCGATTGGCCCTGAAAGCCAGTTGGGCGAATGGTTTGAAAAACTTGAAAAACCTCTCATGATCTACGCTTATCAAACCTTGAACGACCGAGAGGAAGCTATGGATATGGTTCAAGAGGCCTTCGTTCGTTTTTTCAAAGAAGAGGAAAAAGTTCGCGAACCAAAGGCTTGGCTTTATCGAACGACGAGAAATTTATGCATCAGTCACTTGCGAAAGCACGGGCGCATGAATACGATAGGAGAAGAAGAACAAATGGACTTCCTGGAAGGTTCAGTCGAAAAAAGCGAAGATCCGGCCAAAAGAATGGAACGCAAAGAAGCCCGCCTTCGCGTCAGGCATGCCCTGTCCATATTATCCGATGAATCACGCGAACTCATAAAGATGAAATTTGATAAAAAAATGAGTTACAAGCAAATCGCGGAAAAAAGTGGACTGAGCATAAGCAATGTCGGCTACAAACTGCACATTGTGATCAAAAACTTATCAGTGGAGATGAAAGCGGAGGGGTTTGCGTCATGAACGAGAATCATTCAAAGAAGCCCGATGAAGGGCGGTTGATCGACTACTTGTTAAACGAGTCGAGCCCGGAAGAAAGAGTCGAAATCGAAAAACTTTGTAGTCAAAACGAAGAATGGAAGGAAGCCAAGACGACTTTGGAAAGTACCCTTGGGATGATCGAGAAGGCGTGCAAGCAACCCGTTCCTGAAATTCAGAGCGCAATGGAATTGGATCCCAAACGCCGCAAAGAACTTGAGTCCCTGCGTTCGGGCAAAGAAGCAGAACTGGTAGAGCAACCTGATCAAGAGATCGAAGAAAAAACACTCATGTTCAAACCCGCGTTATGGGTCCCGTTGGCGGCAGCAGCTTGTGCCGCTTTGCTCGTTTGGGCTCCCAGTCTCATGGAAAGTGAAACACAGGAACAACAGCTTGCCTCCGCTGCCTCCGAGCCAGAAGAGTCCGAAAAAAAAGAGAAGCCTCCAGCAACGGCAACCGACAAGGCAACTTTCGGATCAGAAAAAACAGGCTTGGAAGAAAGCGATGATGCGAATGCTGATCCAAGCGCATCCCTCGCATTCAAAGCATCCCCCCTGAAGGAAAGTCAGGATGTGCCTGCAAAGGATGAAGCGGTAGTCCAAAAAGAATTGATAGCGAACCTTGATCGTCGGGCATTGCAAGGAGCGGACGAAGCACTGGGCAGGCGCACCGCCAGAAATGTCGAGTCACTAAATAGTAGTATCGCAAATGATGTTGAGGCGATCTCGCTGACCGATGCCTTTGCCGGCCCCGCGCTTGAACCTACAACCGCAAATTTTTCGATTGATTCGGACTCAGCAGCTCTGCCTCCAAAACGCGATGCTCTCGCGTTACAACCATCAATTCCCGCCCCCGTTCCACCGGCTCCAAAGGTGCCATTAGCCAAAGCAGTTTCAGAAAATTCAAATATCGACAAACTAGCCTCCAAAACCAGCGAACAAAGACCAACCTCGGGAGCAATTGCGGGATTTGTTGGGGAAAGCGCAACAGAACTTGAGAGCAAAGACGCAACAAGTCCAGCCTTCAGGGCAGTGCCGACCGACAACCTTGATTTGGGAAACAAGCCTAAGACCCAGGCCTCGGACCTAAAGGCCGAGGCCAAACGGGAACGAAAACTTTCAGGTGCAGAGCAGTCTGTCGAAACAAAGAAAAGCGCCAGAATTTCTTCTTTACGGAACGCTAGGGTTTCTCAAAAGAAATCCAAGCCATCTTCTTGGACGGATTTGGTTAGAAAACCGTCTTCCAGTTTCCTCTTCAATCAGAACGGACAAGCCTTGGGAGAGGTCGCAATCATTCTGTCCGAAGGGAAAACGAGCGTGATCCGCAGGATGGGTGAAATCAGGCAAGGAAAAAGATTTCTTCTCACGCCCGGTCCATTCGAGCTTCGCATGACCGACCAAGGCGGTTCCGTGGTTATTCTTGCGGGTGATTTAAAGAGGAAGACAAACCTCCAGGCCCTCGAATCCAAAGAAGCTGACAGCCGATCAAAGGGCTTCCTGGACGGAGATTACGAATTCGTGGCCAAAGAAGCGTGGTGGTTGGATCAAAAAGAGGTTCGCCAATCCCTGCCCGTCAACGAACTTGCTCGTTAGGGCGAAGGAGTCACCTCATAGGCTGTGCAGGCCTCTTCCGTCCGCACTCAAAGCAGCTTCCTTAAGAGATTCCGAGAGGGTGGGGTGGGCATGAATGGTTCGGGCCAAATCCTCCGCCGATCCGCCGTATTCCATGTGCGCAACGGCCGAGGCAATGAGCTCGGAACCTCCCCGGGCAACGATCTGCACTCCGATCAAACGATCGGTCTCGGCATGAGCCACGACCTTCACGATTCCGTCGGTTGCTCCGGTGGCCAAGGCACGGCCATTCG
>JAURNO010000531.1 GCA_030830145.1 Verrucomicrobiota bacterium | reverse complement strand
TCGTGGGGGGAATCCTGCTTGGTATGACTGCCTTGCATTTTTTTCTCAAAGCCCGCCGAAAAAAACAAAAACTAAAGCAAGGGGGTGGGCAATCCACTGCCACAACACCCAAGGGCTCGATCGGACTAGGCGTCTTTTTCGGTTTGCTCGGAGGGGTTGCAACCATGCTCGCCAATGCGGCAGGACCCGTTGCCCAACTTTACCTTCTCGCGATGGGGTTACCCAAGTATGCATTTATCGGCACTTCTGCTTGGCTCTTTCTTATCGTAAACATCGTAAAGATTCCTTTCATGGTCGATTTGGAGATCATTACTTTGGAATCCATGTCGGTGAGTTGGTGGATGTTTTTGCCTGCAGTTATCGGAGCAGCCCTCGCTCCTTTCGTTGTAAAATACATAAACCAAGCTCTTTTCGAGCGGTTGGTATGGCTTTTTATCGTCATTGCGGGGATACGCATGCTTTTCTAGGTTTGAAAACATGAGCAAAAGTTCACGCAAGTTATGGGCCCAGCACCTTGCCGGTCAATCAACTGGTCCCAAACCGGTCGACCCTCGGTTATTGATCAAAAAAACTCCTTACAAGGGTCGGATTCTAGGGATTGACCCGAGTTTGCGTGGGACAGGTTTGGCCATACTTGAATGCTCGGGTTCGAAGTATGAACTACTTCATTCCGAAACCCTTGAACTCAAGCCCAAAGTCCCGTCGATCGAATGCCTTGGTTTGATTCATCAGGCAATTGCCCATCTTGTCGAGTTGTGGAAACCCCGGCATGTTTCATGCGAGGAAACTATTTATGTCCAAAACTTCAAGACTGCTCAAATCATGGGAGCTGCCCGAGGGGCGGCTCTTTCGGCCGCGGTCATCGGAGAAGTGCCCGTTTTTGAATATGCGCCTTTGCGTGTTAAACAGGCTGTCGTAGGCTTTGGGCGGGCAAGTAAGGAGCAAATGTCCCAAACGATTTCGCAAATGCTCGGTTTGCCCAAACCTCTTCCCTACGATCAATCGGATGCTTTGGGGTTGGCGCTTTGTCATGCCATGACTTGGCATCCAGGCTAATTTTGGTTTTGGTTAAGTTATTGGGCTGATTTCAATTTGAACTAGGGCGAGGCAAGTAGACGGGTGGGAAGAAGAGGTCGAATCCGATTGGATGCTCCAATCAAGGAAATTTTGACTGAAACGTCATTCGAGATCTCCCCAAGAAGAGCTCCTTCCATCATGTCCAAATCACCCAGGTTCAAGGTTTTTTGTCCCTTGATCGTGATCAAGTCTCCTCGTTTTCCGTCATATTTTTTTCGCTCGGCTCGGAAATAACGAATTTCGACTGGAAGCGAAAAGTCATGCTTTGCTTTTATGAATGAGAGTGAACCATGCGCTTGAGCGAAGACGGATCTTTCGTTCCAAAGGATATTGTCCAGCCTTTTTAACTTGAAAGAAATTTTTGGATACTCGTTCGAATTCAACCAGTTCTTTTTCTGGGCATCCGTGTTCGTTCGATGATAACCAAAACTAAGAGACCGAGCATCGAGTAAAACCTCTCCGCTACTTAAGGATAGATTTACGGGGAAAAATTCGATTTGGCCTCCTATGTTCGAGAAGTTTCCCTTAATGCCGGCTAATGCAAAACTTCCGTTTGTCTTGAGTTCCACTTCAATCACGCTTGATTCGCTCAAGGGAGCAAAATCAAAAGTCATTGCATTCAATGAGTTGATTCCGAGAAATGCGGAAGCGAAAGTTAAGTGCTTTACGAACCAAATCATGACATTTCTGATTGTGGCGAATAGTCGAGGTGAAGTCGAGAGTCAAGCGATTCAACCAAATGAATTAGCCTTGACTGCGATTCTTTGTCATTTAATTTTAAAGTTATACTCGATACCTTCATGCTCGTCCTTGCAATAAGACACTGTTTCCACTCTTTGCTTTTTTTAATTGCAGGAGTGGCTTTTGCCCAAATTGAACACCAAGGGGTTTTGGGAGCTGCCTTCAGTGGGGTATCTCGGGATTCAAGCGGGAGCATCGTAAACCAAGTGGGGCCGATTTCCGATTTTGCCCACCCCTCCAGCCTTTCGGCTATTGCGAGCAAGAACACTTTATTGTCGGGAGAGAGTTCGCCGCTTCAGGCGACCCTGCTGTTGGATGATGGAACGGTTACTCATTTGTCTCCCTCGGTGGTTCAGTGGTCGAGTGCCAACGAGCAGATTTCCATTGAAGGTAACCTTGCCACCGCCAAGATAATCTCCAAAAGGTCTCGGGTTGCCTTGCAAGCCACGAGCCAAGGACTGACGGCTCTTTTCTTTATCAGGGTTAAACCAGGGGAAACTCCCTCCACTGCCTTGGATAATTCTCAATTGCCTTTGGCTCTTGCCGATTCCGTCAGGCTTTCTCAACAAGGTTGGAAGGAGTCCAATTGGTTCGGATCTTTTTATCAACCCAATAAGAACATCAGTTGGCTCCTGCATAGGGATCACGGTTGGCTTTATTCGGCAGACGCGGATGCTGGTTCGCTTTGGATTTGGAGTCCCGAGCAAAAATGGCTTTGGACTGGTTCTGGCATTTATCCACATCTTTACCGACATAAAGATGCCACTTGGATTTATCTGATGGTGCAAATGCCGGCGAAGACCTATTACAATTTCTCCACGAAATCTTTTGAGAGGTCCTCCCCTTAAGGCTTTTGTTTTCCCATCATTTTTCGGGTGAAACCATAGCCTCTTCGTCACTCAATTTTCCAAGACAATTAGCATGCGATCGGTGGGATGACTCTTGCCAAAAGTATTCGCCTGACGCACATTGAGAAATGATCAATTTTCTCAAGGTTTCTTTCTTTCTTTGCTCAGTCATACCTTTAGTTGGCAAAGACATTGTTTTACCCAAGG
>JAURNO010000530.1 GCA_030830145.1 Verrucomicrobiota bacterium | reverse complement strand
GGTTTTCCCTCGGCCGCTCAAACGGAATTCGACTTTGCCCGCAAGTTAATCGAGGACAACCTCGTTCCCGACGACGTTGCTCTCCAAGTGCTAACCCAAGCACGGGAACATTTGATCAAGAGGAGCTTCGAAAGCCTAAGAGGAGCCAAAAAAGCTATCGTCCACGTATACAATTCGACCTCCCCCCTGCAACGAAGAGTTACTTTCGGGATGTCCAAGGAGCAAATCAAGCGGATTGCAGTTGATGGGGTGAAACTCATTCGAAAGTTACTGCCTGAGCTTGAGGGTACCGAAGTCCGTTTGGAATACTCACCCGAAAGTTTTTCCGACACGGAAGTCGACTATGCCCTCGAGGTATGCGAAGCCGTGATGGAAGCATGGGAACCGACGGAAAAAAACCCGATCATACTCAATTTGCCGGCAACCGTCGAACTCTTCACCCCAAACGTGCACGCCGACCAAATCGAATGGTTTTGCCAGAACCTCAAGGAACGAGACAAAGCAATCATAAGTTTACACACCCACAACGACCGTGGAACGGGCACTGCCGCGACCGAACTCGGTCTGCTCGCAGGGGCAAACAGAGTGGAAGGCACCTTGTTCGGGAACGGGGAACGAACCGGCAACTTGGACATCGTAACGGTTGCTTTGAACATGTACTCCCAAGGACTGCATCCCGGGCTCGATTTCAGCAACATGGAAGAAATCAGGGATACTTACGAAAGAACTACGGGAATGTCCGTCCATGACAGACACCCTTATGGTGGAGATTTGGTATTTACCGCCTTTTCGGGTTCCCATCAGGATGCCATCAAGAAAGGAATGGATCTTCGCGAAAAGGAAGGCGATTCCGATCAGAACCATTGGCAGGTGCCTTATCTATCGATCGACCCCCGGGACCTTGGCCGTTCTTATGAAGCGATAATCCGAATCAACAGCCAAAGCGGAAAAGGCGGGGTGGCTTATGTCCTTTCACGGGAGTTTGGCTTGGAACTGCCAAAACCAATGCATCCCGAGGTGGGTTTACTGATGAACGAAAAGGCGGACTCGGAGTCCCGCGAACTTGCCGCAGACGAGATCTATGCAACCTTCAAGGCCGAGTTTTTGGAAAAGCACTCACCCCTCCAGCTCCTTGCTTGCCAAACAACCAAAATCAAAGGATCCGAAGAGAACGTTTCCTGCCTCGCCTCCGTTATGTTGAATGGAGAAAGCAAATCCATAGAAGGCCAAGGCAACGGTCCCATCAACGCATTTGTTCACGCCTTGGAAAACCACGGAGTCAAGGACTTCAAATTAACCGACTACCGGCAGCATTCGATCGGTGGAGGCTCGGCAACCGAGTCCGCTGCATTCGTTCAACTCCAGACCAAGAGTGGAAAAACGGCCTACGGTTGCGGAATAGACTCCAGTATTGAAAAGAGCGGACTGCTTGCCTTGGTCAGTGCCTTCAACAGGACAAGGCGGTAAGAACTGGATAGGCCGAGCCAAGGGGAATCGCCATTTTGAACAATTTCGAGTTTACTCCCATCCAATTGTCCTAGAAGAATAAAACACAAGACCATGACCCAAAAGCTTTCCAATCCCTCATCCGGCAGCTCGATTACGATCAAGCTCATCGTCATTACTCTCCTTGTATTGGGATTGCTCGTTCTTACCATCCCCCTCTTCTTTATCATCGACGAACGGGAAAACCGTCGCGAGGAAGTCACAAGGGAGATCAGCTCGAAGTGGGGGCTCGACCAGACTGTAATTGGGCCGATCATAAGCGTCCCCTACCATGTCGAAGTCAGCAACCACTCAAACGGCAGAACGAGAACGACACGCGAAACCCGTTATCTTCACGTACTTCCCGACAATTTGGAAATCAATGGCACCGTCATCCCCGAAACCCGTTATCGCGGAATCTACGAAAGCGTCGTCTATAAGTCCCGCTTGAGCATTTCCGGAAAATTCCTCTCTCCTGATTGGGATAGGACGAGGGTCCCTCAGGAGAATATACTCAAGGAGAAGGCATGGTTGACCATAGGCATCAGCGACGTGCGCGGAATTCGTGAAAACTCGAAAATCATCTTCGACGGTAAGGAACTCGAAACGCTGCCCGGTTTGCCTACCCAAGAAGTGATTTCGACAGGAGTGATGGCAATGATTGACTTGTCCGAGATCAACGCATCCTCCGAGTTCCTGATCGACATGCATCTTGACGGTAGTTCGACGCTCGCCTTTTCCCCTATCGGAAAGACCACGTCAGTCTCTGTCGACTCCCCTTGGTCATCACCTAGTTTCGACGGAGCCTTTCTTCCGCTCGGCAAGGAACTCAGCGAGAATGGCTTCAAGGCAAATTGGAAAGTACTTCACTTGAACCGGGCCATCCCTCAATCGTGGACCGGTTCGGCTCCCAAGGGGGATGATTCAGAAGATTGGAAAAAGGACAGACAGGTCGAACCCGCAAAATCCTTGTCGGGTCCGAAAAACATTCTAGGTGATTCAGCCTTTGGCATTCGTTTTTATCTTCCCACCGACGTGTACCAAAAAACCAATCGAATGGCTAAGTACGCAATTCTTTTCCTGGGATTTGCGTTCGCGGCTTTCTTCTTTTCCGAAATTCTACAGAAAGCAAGGGTGCATCCAATCCAATACCTACTCGTAGGTTTCGCGATTCTTATATTCTACCTCCTGTTGCT
>JAURNO010000529.1 GCA_030830145.1 Verrucomicrobiota bacterium | reverse complement strand
GTCTTTGGCAAGACAGTCCGTTTGGGTCGTGGTCAAAACAAAACGACCGTCTTCGTCGGAAAGACCGTAGCGGCCGATGGTGTCGGACTGGTATTCGACTTCCACTTCAAGGTTTTCCAAACCGAGGGTTTCTTCCGCGATCCCGATTATGTCGAGAATCTTTTGGGGCTCAATCCGGTGGTCGTAGTCGTTGGCGCTCCAAAGCTGAAAGGTGACGACTTCTTCCGTGCGGACAGTTCCTCCACAGTCGACGTAATGCTTGCTCGATTTCCCGACTTCGGTGACGTGAAAGTGAGGTGGTACGTGCCCGCCGTTGGGTAAAACGAAGGTTACTTCTTCGAGTTGTCCGAGGGAATTCTTGAGATCTTGGAGTTTCATAGTTTTTAAATCAACATAATGAACGCAGCGATCCTTTCAACATACAAAGGAAAGAAGTGGATCCGGGCTTGCGTAGGCGTGTCATAGAGGCTTGCCGCAGTTGGGGCAGAAGTTGGCGGTTGAATTGGTGAGAGCAGTCCCGCAATGGGGGCAGAAGTTGGACTTTGACCCAATGGGGTTGGGGGGGTGCCCTTGTGGGTCGGGCCCGGTTTTTTTGTTCTTTTTCATGAGGAAAACCACCAACAGCACCACTGCTACGGGAACAGCCAAAAAAAGCAGCATGAGAAAGATCAGGATGATTTCCCCCCCTCCAAAATTACCTAACAAAGCGAGGTGTAAAAAATCATTCATTTGCTTAGTAAGAAAAAATTGGAAGCTAAAGCCAAGGCCGTTTTAGTTCTTGAGTACGGGGGCAAGAAGCTTGGTCAGGCGGTCGTAGCCGGCTTGGTTAAGGTGGAGCTGGTCCTTGTCCCAAATATCGGAGGCGGGTTTGCCATCCGATCCTAGTAGGGCAGGGGAGATATCGATGAAGGTGAGGAGGGGGTCTTTTTCGCAGAGGGTCTGAATCTTCCCGTTGAGCTCCTGGTAGGTCAGCCATTTGCTCATCCGTTTGGGGGAAGGCTTGCACGAGAGGTAGACGACGGGAGTATTGGGAAGAACCTTGTGGATGCGTGTAACGAGGGTGGTGAAATCGTCGAGCGTTTTTTCGATCGTTTTACCGTGCCAGAGGTCGTTTTCCCCGCAGTACAGAACGATCCGTACGGGCTTGTAGCGTGGGAAGAGTTGGTCGAAGTGGTGAAGGACCTGATGGAGTTGGGAGCCCCCGAAGCCCCGGTTGAGCACGGGAAATTCCGGAAAGTCTTTGGGCAGAGTATTCCAAAGACGGATGGTGGAACTGCCGGTGAAAAGGGTGAGGTTTTTCATCGGGGGCGGATTGACCTTGTCCACTTCGGCGAATTTTTCAAAGTCCTTGACGAATCGCAAAGCATCGGTCTGCGATGCCTGAAGGGACGCGCAATTGAAGAAAAGGAGCAACCAGGGTATGAATTTCCCGTACAATGAAAAATGGTAAAATAACAATAAGTTCGCTTGCATCGTCACATATTCAGGTTGAGAGTGAAGGAATCTTCAACCATAACCTCGAGCCACTATGAAATTCTTTACCTGCCTTGTATCTCTTTTTTTGTTTTCAACCTTCGCCCCGGGAAATGAAGAGAGGCCGCCTTGGGCAGGGTTCAGCGGACAGGCCATGGTTCGTTTGACGGAAAAGACCGACGGAGGGTTCAGGGTGCAGGTGTTGCGGGTCAACCGGGTTTGGAAAAATAACCGGGCGTCCAAGCCGGAGAGCCTGACAGGTCAGTCAATCCTGGTTGGGATCCGGGGAGCAGGAGAGGCTCGCATGATGCAGCAGGCATTTGCGAGAACTTTGGAGCGCGGGCAGACTTTTCCTTTGGAATTGGGATATGGGGAAGGAAACCGGTGGTATGTTTTGGAACTCAATGGGGATCAGCGGGAGATGGCCCGGCGGGCCTTGATCTCTGAGAGAGGAGATTTACGTCGAGAGGGGGAAAAAGAGCAGCCTCGTGAGCGGGGTTTTGATCGCGATGCCCACAGGCGTGAACTTGAGATGATCGAGAAAAGAAAGCGGGAATCCCGGGAGGCGTCGCGGGAGGGAGAGGCTTCCCGTCCGAGGGAAGGTGCTGGGGATCTCCGCATCGACGCCGTGCGACAGGAGCTGCAAGTCGAGCTTTTGCGGACCGAGTTGAGGAACGTCCATATGGAAAATGCCGAGTTGAGATTTCGTTTGCAGCAGCTCGAGAATCGCTTGCGGGCCTTGGAGAAGAGATAGGCAGAGATTCGTATGCGCACGGTCGACACAAAGGTTTTTTGCCGAAAATTTAGGGTATCGACTTGCCTTTGAGGTAAGCTCGGTTATCGGTTCGGGAGAATGAAGAGAGTACTTGTTTGCGTTTTGTTTCTTCCGTTTATCCTTCTTCTTGGGTGTTCGGAAGAGGATGCCGAATCCGAGGGTTCGGTTGAATCGGGGGCTTTGGATCGTAGCAGGAGGATTCGTGATTTGGAAAATGAAGTGGAATCACTCAGGTGGGAGAACGTTCGTCTTGCCTTGAAAATCAAAACGATTAACGGAGAAGGCTTGGTCATGGATAAGCTGAGCGGGCTTTGGCACAATGATGTGGCTCGAGAACCTTATACCGGGATGGTAATCGAAAAGTATCCCGACCTCTCTCCCCGTGCCGAGGCAGGATTTTTAAATGGCAAGAAGGATGGGATGGAACGATTTTGGTATCCGAGGGGAATTTTGAAGAGCGAAGGGCAATGGTTCGACGGAATGCAAAACGGAATCTTCAGGGAATGGGACGACCGGGGAAAACTGATTCGGGCCGCCCGTTACAAAAACGGTCAATTGATCGAGAAATTGATGAACTAGCGGAGCGCGGTATTGGATATTCCAAAGGGTCGCTGCACTTGTCCAATCCATTGGGGGCGCTCGAATAAAAGCGGCCCTTTTGCCGTAAGGATAACTTCTTTGATGAGAATTTGGTAAAACCGGGTTGGCTGGCCGTAGGAGAAGGTTAACAGGAGATCGGTGCGCTGGTTCGGTTTGTCGTAATTGAATGGTTCTTTGACGATGATTTTACCGCCTGCGCCTTCTTGATCGGGACAAAAATAGAACAAGTTTTCGGGGGTGTATTCATCGAAGCGAATCAGGACGTCTCCTTGTCCTGCCCCGTTGCCCAAAATTCCTTTGTCGTAGGCTTTTTCGGAGTCTTGTTTGTCGAGTCCGACCATGAACGCTTTGGCGTAGGTAAGGTCATCCAATCGAAGCCTGTAGGTGCAGTCACGGTCAATAAACAGGTTTCGGGCATTACCCGTACCAATTTCTTGAGTGAGTTGGAAATTCAAGGTCACTGGTTCTTCTGGGGTCTCGCGTCGTACCTTTATTTTCACCAAGTCGCCCGGATTGCGGTCCGACACAAGTTTAACGAGATGGAGCTTGCCTTGAACGTCGTTGCCGTCGACTTGGGTAATGAGGTCATTGTCCTGCAAGCCGGCTTTGTCGGCCCTGGAATTGATTAAGACTTCGGCAATCCGAACCCCTTCGATGGAGTCCACCTTCTCGCCTGCCATTTCAACCGATGAGATGACTTCTTCTCCGAGAATGAAACCCATGATGATTCCTTCCAAATCGGGGTCGCCTTTGATTTTGAATCCAGCGTTCGTCCAAGTTACGGGCAAAAGATTCTCGCAAGCTACGAGTTGAGCCGTTTGCCATTGGATGCCTTCCTTTTGAGCCCCTTCGAGAATAGGTGCAAAAGCTTGATCAAAGACATCCCGTTCGGAATTGCGAGCGATGTGTCTCCATTGCTCTCGCCAATTGTGCTTGAACGCCTCTCTCCACTTTAGAGTTGGAGAATTGACCGAAGCGGGGAACGCTATTCTGTGCTGGGCGATCAAGTTGTCCCGTATACTCTTGTTGCGGAGAGGATGAAGGAATTCGCGAAAAGAGGTTTCGGTGAACGAAAAGACCGAACGGTCGAACAGTGCAGCGAAATTATTGGTGCGGAAAGTATTGAAAAGGTCGCCCCCAAATATTTCCATCGGGTGTTGCTTCGCTCGTGGTTGATGAAAGCCAACGGCAAGGAGGATGGCAATCGCAATGATTCTCAGATTAATCGGCATAACTACAGGGTAGGGGGTTCTTGCTTTTCAGACAAGCGCGAAGATTTTTCAGGGCTCATATCGAAATGGCGGAGCGCCTCTTTTTCAGTGGATATGGAACGATCAACCTTGCAGCAATTTTGTGAAAAAATTCAGTTTGGTTCATGAAATGCTAAAAGTTCAGTCAATATCACAACCATAATCAACAATGAAAAGAATACGCCCCTTTGATACGCGTCAATTACAGGCTTTTGACATGCTTTGTTCGACAGGAAGCTTTACCGATACGGCCAAGCGATTGTTCCTCACTCAATCTGCGGTAAGCCATTCCATGAAGTCCCTCGAGGATGAGTGTGGAAGTCGCCTTTTTCGTCGCCAGGGCAAAAAAGTTTCCCTGACGGAGGCGGGAGACCGTCTTTTGCGTTTTGCCCGTCCTTTTTTGAGCGAAATGGAAAAGGTTCGAGAGGAATTGGACGGATTTGAGCAATTCGGCGCGGGCAGAATCCGTTTGGGGGCAAGCGCTCAAGCGTGCAGGTTCCTTCTTCCCCCCATGTTGACCCAATTCAAAAAAGAGCACCCGCTTTGCCGTTTCGAGGTGAAGTGCGAGGACACGCCAAGATGCTTGGAAATGCTTGGCTTGGGTGAAATCGACATGGCCATCACCCTTGAACCTATTCGGACCAATGAAATTGAATTCGCTCCCTGTTTTACCGATGAGTTGAGGGTTGTCGTGCCTAGCAACCACAAATGGGCTGAAGCTGGAAAGGTGAATTGGTCGGAAGCCGGTGGGGAGAGTTTCATTTTCTATAATCGGGGAAGCTACACCTTTCGGATCCTCAATGATTATTTGACCCGATCGGGAGTGAGGCTAGCGGGTTTCATGGAAATCAGCAGTCCGGAAGCGAGCAAGGAGTTGATCAAGGTTGGCATTGGAATCGGGTTAATGGCGGATTGGGCGGTTCATTCCGAAGTGCGAAGAGGAGAACTCAAAAGCCTTCCCTTGGGAAGAAAGAAACTGCATAGAACTTGGGGAGTTTCCATCCGAAAGGGCCGAGAGATCAACAAGGCCGAGAGAATCTTCCTCAAAACGGCCCAAGAATCCGGTTGCCACTGGATGGTGAACCGCAAGTTGTAGACCAAAGCCTCGTTCCTTGTGTTCGTTGCACGATCGCAAGGGTTGACTTGCGGGATTTTGACCTTCAATTTTATTGGAATGAAGAAAATTCCCGGATGTGCCCGTCTTGTGGCTTTTGCGTGTTGTCTGATGTCCGGGTGCGCCGTTACCAAACAAGCGATCCATCAAGAGCGAACCGTTTTCCCCAAGCGTTTCCTCCTGGACAAGGAAAGAGACCTCAAGGAGATGACTAGTGGAAATTCGTTTGTGACCACTTTGCCCGGGGTTCATCCGGTTTTTGGCGAAGCACTGACCATTCGGGTTCGTGGTTTGCGAGCCGAATCGATCAAGCAAGAGGATCCCCGAAAGGCCGCCCTCGCTTTTGATCAATGGCTCAAGTTCAAGCGAGCGATGGAGGATGCCCGTACCGTCGAACTTCGAAACCTCGAGCGAGGGGAAGGCGGTTTTTGGGTCTTGGCGGACCTTTATCTTGACGGTCGATTAATCCAATGATCATTCGGTTGAATCTTGCATGCGCAGAAGATTGCATTCAATAAAGATGGATGAATAAATTTTTGCCGTCGATCATCCCTCTTGCCTTTTTCGTCCTATGGTCGAGTATTGCTTTGGGCCAAAACCGGGACCGCCCCGGAGATTCACGCAAGTTCAAGTTAAGTCCTGTGTCTCAGGTTTCGAGTCCGGACAAACCAACCATGGACGGGCGTCGCCTCACCATGGATCTTCTGATAGACGGGAAGTTGCCCAAAGACGGTTGGCGATCGACTTGGACGGCATGGTACAAAGTGAACCCGACGTTTATCTTCGATTTGGGGGAGGAGAAGAGAATTGGCGTCGTTCGGGTATATTTCCAGCCTTGGGACCGTGGGGATGAATTAGCCGAAATCAAGGTCGAGGTGAGCAGGGATGGAGAGCGCTTTCTTGATTTTAACGAGTACGAGGGGTTCGTCGCGGCAAGAGGAAAAGGAGCGTGGGCGGAAATCGACCTGCGGGCCGTCAAGGCACGTTACTTCCGACTCAGTCCGAAATTCCAAGGGTGGGGTCACCTTTGGGGTGAGGTCGAGTTTTGGGAGATCGTCAAGTAAAAGGAAGATTTTAGTCTGGCTATCGCTCGCTTCTTTCTTGGTGTAGCAGGCTGTTCTCCGCACGCAAACGAAAGACTTCCCAAATCAGAAAGACGTTGATCAGGATGGAGATCGAAAGGACGATGGCAATCTTAAGCTTGCGGCTTGATTTCATGGTTTTGACTTGGATTGGAGCTGGCACCCGGGACTCGGCCAAAGGGAAAGGCAAAAAGTTCGAAAACTCAATCTCCAACTCCATGAGATCGAACTCAGAATCGGGCGGACTGATCTTTTCTACTTTTTCTTGCCAACGGGGTGGAGGCGGAGTCTCTTGGTTTACATGCTGACGAACTGCATTCGCATAGGTACCAATCTATTTCCCCTTTGGTCGGTCTTGGTCGGAATTGTCGCATTGGTGGAACCCAGGTGTTTCTTGTGGTTTGGCAAAGAGGCGATCGATGCAGGTTTGGGAATGATCATGTTGGGGATGGGGATGACCCTGAAGGCGGAGGACTTCGTACGGGTCTGGAAGGAACCCAAGGTGATCGGCTTGGGGGTTTGCGCTCAATTTCTCATCATGCCCGCTTGGGGTGCTTTGATCGCTTATCTCATGAAGCTGCCTCCGGAAATGGCGGTGGGGTTGATCCTCGTGGCTTCCTGCCCGGGGGGAACGGCGTCCAACGTGGTTGTTTTCCTTGCCCGAGGAAAGGTCGCGCTCTCGGTCAGTTTGACCCTTGCCTCTACCCTTGCCGCGATTTGGATGACTCCGCTCCTTACGAGTTGGTACGCAGGGCATTATCTGCCGGTTGATCCGTGGGCCTTGTTCAGGGGAATCCTTTGGATCGTTCTGCTGCCCTTGTCAGTGGGAGTGGCATGGAATCGTTTTTTTACGATATCGGCTCGCAAGGCGTCTTCTTATTCCCCGCTGGTTTCGGTGGTTTTTATCCTGCTCATCGTCGGTTTCGTTCTGGCCGCCAAAAAGGATCTGATTCTTGAGAATTGGAAAGTCCTCACTGCTTCGGTTTTGGCGTTGCATTTCGGAGGATTCGGATTGGGCTACGCAATGGCCTCCCTGTTTGGCCTATCCGAAGGGCAGAGACGAACGCTTTCGATTGAAGTCGGCATGCAGAATTCAGGCTTGGGCATGGCTTTGGCGAGCAAGCATTTTTCACAAATGCCGATGGTGCCTGCCCCTTGCGCCTTAAGTGCCGTGATGCATTGTCTGATTGGGAGTTTCCTGGCAATCCGCTGGAGGCGTAATCCTGATCCGGGAGATTGATTCTCGTTTTGTTTGCGAAAGTCATGGACTTGATTTTGCGCGGATTGTCGCTTGTAAACCTTTTTGAGGTCGTTACGATCGCATAAGTGACAGCCAAGGAAGACCTCCCGCCTCTCAAATGTCCCGCATTGCATTGTCCCATGTGGCCCCACTGGTACTTGGCGTCCGTATCTTCGAGTCGAGTAGAGGTCGCCCGCAAGGCATCAATGAGAAACCTCTTGTTTGAGGAAAGTTCGTAAGTTTGAGATTTAGACGAATTCTCAAACCCT
>JAURNO010000528.1 GCA_030830145.1 Verrucomicrobiota bacterium | reverse complement strand
GATCTGTTCTTCGATTTAAGAAGGAACCATTCGAACCTGATTGGGTTCAAGGAATTCGGGGGCTCGGACTCCCTGAGCTATGCGGCCGAACACATTACGAGCGGCGATCCGGACCTCACCTTGATGGTCGGGGTCGACACCCAGGTTCTGCATGGTTTTCTCAACTGCGGAGCCGGAGGTGCGATCACGGGGGTGGGCAATGCCCTCCCCGCTCAGGTCTTGCGTCTGGTCGAATTGTGCGGGCGGGCGGCAACGGGGGATGAAGAAGCAACCCGTCTGGCGACCGAACTCAACAATGCAATGAAAGTCCTTTCGACCTTCGACGAGGGACCGGATCTGGTTCTTTACTATAAGGAACTGATGACACTCGAAGGCTATGAAGGCTATGATTCGCACTTCAATGAAAGCGATGCCCTGAGCCCGAGCCAAAAAGCGCATCTTCATCAACAATGGGAACAGTTCAAGAACTGGTGGGCCGCCTGGCCTGGTTCTTCGGATTCCTGACTTTTGCGAAATTCCATGAAAATTACCAAGATCACGGCTTGGCAGGTCGATTTGCCCCTCCACGAGGGAAACTACAAATGGTCGGGCGGTAAATCCGTCGACGTATTCGACAGCACCTTGGTGCGCGTGGAAACCGATGCGGGAATCACCGGATACGGAGAAGCCTGCCCACTCGGGCCGGTCTATCTGCCTTCCTATGCCAAGGGGGTGCGGGCCGGGCTATCCGAATTGGCCCCTGCCCTCATCGGAGAAGACCCGACCCAGTTGGGCAAGCTCAACCAAATTATGGACAAGGCCATGAAGGGACATCCTTATGTCAAGGCTCCCGTCGACGTGGCGTGCTGGGATATTTTGGGCAAGACGGCAAACCTGCCGGTGAGCGATCTATTAGGAGGCACCTACGGGGAAGACTTCGTTCTTTACCGCGCGATTTCCCAACAGAGCCCCGAGGAGATGGCCAAGAACGTGACCGGCTACCGGGAGGAGGGATACCGCCGCTTTCAATTAAAGGTCGGAGGCGATCCGGATGTCGATATCGAGCGCATCCGCCAAGTGGCCGAAGTTCTTGAACCGGGGGACAAATTGGTCGCGGATGCAAACACCGGCTGGCTCAAGCACGAGGCCATGCGCGTCGTGGGCGCGGTCAAGGACGTCGATGTCTATATCGAGCAACCCTGCTTACGCTACGAGGACTGCCTGTCCGTACGCCGCCATACCGACCTGCCCTTCGTAATGGACGAATCGATTGATGGAATACCCGAGATTCTCCGGGGCGAACAGGACCTCGCGATGGACGTGGTGAACATCAAGATCAGCAAGTTCGGAGGATTGACACGGGCCCGCCAAGCCCGCGATCTATGTGTATCCTTAGGACTCGTAATGACTTTGGAGGACACCTGGGGCGGAGACGTCGTAACAGCTGCCATCGCCCACTTGGCACACAGCACACCGACGGAATATCTCTTTACCTCGACCGATTTCAACAGCTACGTGACCCGTTCCATCGCCCATGGAGCGCCCCAACGCAAGAACGGTCGTTTGGCGGCCCCGCGGACGCCGGGACTTGGGATTGAGCCGATGGAGGATATCCTTGCGGGCGAACCGGCGTTGGTAATCAGCTAAGAACTAAGCGGTCGCCTCCTGCGTTGCATTGTCTTTCTCCTTAAAGGACAGAAGGAAAATGACAAGCACGACTCCGGCCATGATGGCGGGGAAGTACCAGACCGCAGGCCAATCGATCGAGCCGTCCTCGAGCTTGTGCCCCAAGACCCACCAGCCGTTCAGCAGGCCACCGATAAACAGGCCTACTCCCAAAGTCACGAAGGCGATGAATCCTTGAGCGGCCGAGCGTATGTCATCGGGAGCCCGTTTGTCGACGTAGAGCTGTCCGGCAAAGAAGAAGAAATCATAGCATATGCCATGAAAAAGAACACCGAGGAAAGCGAGGGCTTGTGCATCGGGTCCCGCATTGGCGAAGAGGAGGTAGCGCAAAACCCAAAAGAGCATGCCGATCGAAAGAATCATGCGGACTCCATACTTTCTGAAAAAGAAAGGCACCAGCAGAAGGAAGAAAATCTCCGAGACCTGGCCCAGGGCCATTACCCCCTCGGAGTTGTCGATCTTGCAATACCCCAGAAAGAGGTTGGTCGACTGGAAATAGAAGGAAAGCGGGATGCATATAAGCAAAGAGCAAACGATAAAGACCGCGAAGGAGCGATCCTTCATCAAGCGTATGGCCTTGAGACCAAGTACGTCTCCAACCGAAACGTCTTTTCCCTTAAGCCTGGGCGGCGTGTGGGGTAAAGAAAATGCAAAGAGACCTAGAACCGCAGATGCGATTACGCCGAATACGTAGGGCCAGGTCGTGGAGCCAAGATCGACTACGGAATCACCCGTGGGGGCGGCCTCCCCCCCCAGGAACGCCGGGAGTTGCCAAACGAATTCCCCTGAAACAAGAAAACCGCCGCCCACCAGAATCCCTGATGCGATCCAGCCGATCGTGCCCAAAGTTCGAACGGGAGGGGCGTCTTTTTCCGGGTTTTCGACATTCTGAAAGAGCAGGGAATTAACCAAGGCCAAGGTCGGCATGTAACATATGAGATGAAGCAACAACCAAAGGAAGAAATCATTGAAGTGGGCGGCCTGGGAAGTCAGGTAGAGAAAAAGAGCCCCCAATAAATGCAGAACTCCCACCACGATCTGAGTGGGGAAGAAGCGGTCCGCGATCATCCCGACGATAAAAGGTGAAACCATCGCAGCAATACCAGTCGAAGCATAGGCAAGCCCAACGGGCGTAAGAAAACCCCAAAGAGTCCAATCCCCGGCCCCATCGATATTCGCCAAGTACTTCCACATGGGAACGTACCAAACCCCCCAGATAAAAAACTGGAGGAACATCATGATGCAAAAACGGACGACGAGCGAAGAATTCATAAGGACAAAGATTACGGACTTTTCAATTATCTTAGGGACGCGACCTTGGTTCAATCAATAAGTAAATGCCCTCGTCCACAAACAAGAATAGGCTCCGTATGGCGAAAGGAAACGATAGGTTTCGGAACTTGCCAAGATTTGAGGCAACGCAGTAGAAAGAAAAGACAATGCCTCTCTTTAAATGCCCATATGCAACGGCGCCGTAAGCCAAGAGGCCCTAACCTGCCCGCATTGCGGCCACCCAAACCCGGTAGGGATGCTCGTCATTATTTACTGTGGTGTCTCAACGACTTTAAGTCATAAAAGTACGCCAAGTAAGGAGAGTTAGCTATTCAACCCCGTAAAAGGTTTTGAGTAGCAAAACAGAATGAAAGGGTCCTGTTAGTTAAAGAAGTAAAAAAAATGACAAAAAACCGAGCAGCAGGTGAGAAACCGGCAAACGGCTTCGGAAGCAGCAGACTTTTGAAATTCCATCAAGATCTTCCATTTTCCTTTTTGTTTGATGAGAAGGGCTTCGAAATGAACGTACTCCTCCTTCCATTCCTCTCCTTTTTTTTGGCTGGAGTAGAGAAAAATCCCCGTTTCGTGAACGCTATTCTTTCCCATTTTCCGGTCCGAGAAGCGAAATTCGACTTGAGCCTTCATTTTGCCAGCTTTGGTATCGGCAAATTCTTTACCCCATCGGACCAAAGCCTCGCTGAGCAGCTCGGATGTCCCTCCTTTGCCGCTGACCAATATGCCATCGGGATGACAGGTGGCTCGATAGGCTTCGAGATTGCCGGTCTTGACCGCGCTTGATACCCGTGCCCAATATTCGTCGAGTTCCCGGGTCAAGTCTTGCCCATGGAGGAACGGGGAGAAACCCAGAAGTAAAAGACACCGAAACAGTCTATCGATTCTCATTCCAACTTGCTTGGAGAGTTAACTGAAAATGGATCAGGGCTGAACGGCAACGCCATTTTCCACCAATCTCTCGACCGCTTCGCCGTTTTCGTAGCGGAGTTGAGAAAGGATCTTGCCTTCATTGTCCCAAGTGGTGTTCAGTCCATCGAGTTTGCCCGCTTTGTGATGGGCCTCCATAGTCTTGAACCCGCTTTCGGACCACCAAGTTTCCTTGCCGTCTTTCACACCCGCCTTGAACTCGCAAAGAATGGATTGAACTCCACTTTCGTGGTAATCCTTCTTCTCTCCTTCAAGAAAGCCGTTCTCGTAGGTCAGTATGGATTTCAGAGCGCCTTCTTCGGAAAACAGCCGGACCTGGCCATTTAAATGCAATCCAGTTTCGCGTTGGTATTTGTAAAGCTGGTCAGATCCGATTTCGGTCGTTTCCCAAGCCCACTCCTTCCAATCACGTTGGGTCCCGCTGAAAATAAAAGCTTCGCTTTGCGAAACGTCGATGGATCCAAGTAATTTGGAATAGACCTCATAAGGGTTGGAGGGTTCCGGACTATCAAAACGGCCCGGGATTGCCTTGATGGAAAGACCGTTTTCATCCCACCAATAAGCCTTCCCCACTCGAAATCCGTCCCGGTATTTCGAATAATGTTCAAGCTTTCCCGAAAGGAAATGTCTGAGAATCTCGCCCGAATATGGCATGCCGTCTTCTTTTTTGAGCAATCGAAAGAACTCAACGGGGTCGGTACCCGGGTCGGAGGCATCTCTCTTAACCGAATAATCGGGGTCTGCACCTGCAGGAACTTGGCGGGCAACTTCCACGATCTCAAAGCTTTCGGTGAAAACTTGGGGGTACTGGAAAGTATTGCCCGTCCATTTTTTGGTTGGCGAAGGAGGCTTGGGCAGGACTGGGGCACTCGGTCCTTTTTGCACGGGAACCCCTTCGGATTGGATGTCGGCGGTTCCGGTATTTTCCGGGGAATTTTGATCGTCTCCGCACGACCATAAAAAAACAAGGAGAAGAAAGATTGGAAATGAATTACGCATACTCATTCACTCATTAAGAAAGAGGAGCGTAAGCTTGACAATAGATTAATATGTCAAAAAGAAGCGGCCAAAGAAAAAACCATCAGGGTGTCATCCACAAAAGCCCATCGAAGGGCAGGTTTCGAACCACCCCAAAGGCTACGACGACGATGGCGAAAACCAATATGTATTTTGAAAACCGGTGGTGTATCTCGAACTTCTCGTTTTTGACGACTCCACTCCAAAGCGAACGTATCAAAAAAAAGATCACAAAGGGAAAGCAAACGATGAAAAGTGGATTGTACCCGAAGGCTTGGTTGATCTCACCGGCAACCAATGCATCACACGCCCTGGTCGCACCGCACCCGGGACAATACAAATCGGTTACTTCGTAAAAGATGCAGGGCGGAAAGAAACCAGCCGTCGCGGGATCAAATTTCCACAACAAAAAAAGGGCCAAAAAGGCAACGCCGACAAAGAGGAGCCAAAACAACCGGGGGGATTTCGCTTTAGTAAGCAAAGTCACGGGAAACAGTTACAATCAATAATAATATTGGTTGGATTGAACCGCGGAAAATACAACCACTTGAAGAATGGCATAAGCAATCCAACCAACCAGACCTATTCCAAAGGAGACCCAACACCAAGTCTTGGCCTTGTTCGCGGAATCGACCGCTCCGTGATAATCACCAGCGGCATACTTCCCATCGACCTGAGCGGCAAATACAATTGCCACCACACCGAAGGGCATGCATCCGCAACAAACAGTGGTCAGAATTGCCCAAACCAAACAATTGTCCGGCTTAGGTGGAAGTTGGCTTGTGACTTGTTGATCCATTGATCGATTAAGCAATTAAAAAACGGACCCAAGCAATCAAAAAAAATACTGGATCCGTTTTACTTCGTCGTTGCCATGGGGGATACGCAAAGACAGGAGGGAATATTTAGTCGTAGGGATCGTATTCGTATTGCGAAGGATCGTAAAAAGGGTCTTCCAATCCGTTCG
>JAURNO010000527.1 GCA_030830145.1 Verrucomicrobiota bacterium | reverse complement strand
TCCAAGGATATGCAAAACCCGACGCTGGACAATATCCAGACCCTCCCGACTAGCCATGGTTATCAATTCGTAGTGGCTGAGCTGCACCATGTCCGGGCTCATACTTTCTTTCAACCCACCCTCTGGTATGCACCAGCCAAACCAGGAGCGAAAGCCGGTTTGGAATTAAGGCCTAACAGCATGGCAAAGTATGCCAACAACAAGGCATATCCGAATGAACCGGCTTCGCAGAATCATCCGGATTATCCGAAGGTCGCCTATTGCGACGACGTTTATGCTTTTGCCGCCTTGGATTTCGTGCGTAAGCAGGCGCAGGAATACAACCAAACCGGCAAACCGTTCTTCGGTTTGTTCGCCGCCCAAATCCCCCATGCTCCTTTCAAGGAAGTGGAGAAACTTCCGAACTGGGATCAAGCTTACAAGGGAAAATCTTTTTTTAAAGCGTTATCCCCGCAATCCCAACAGTGGTGTGCCATGGTCACCCGAATCGATGCTCATTTCGGGAACTTGCTCGATGCCCTGGAGGACCCGAACGGTGACGGGGACAAATCCGATTCGGTTGCCCATGAGACCCTTGTTGTCTTTCAATCGGACAACGGTGGGCCGAGGGGAAGCAACCGGGAAGAGTTGAATGCAAATGGTGGTTTGCAGGGTTCCAAGGGGAGCATCTACGAGGGAGGCATTCGCGTTCCGACCATCATGCGATGGCCTGCCAAGATTACGAGGGATTCGAAATTGAAAGTTGGTTCGAACACCGATCTGATTGTCGATTGCTCCGATTTGTTGCCCACTTTTTGCGAACTGGCGGGTGCTCCTGTTCCCCTGGGCTTGAGTGGCGTTTCCATAGCCCCTGTGTTGACGGGTGAGGGTGAGCAGCGGGTTCGCGAAATTTTGATTCATGAGGCGGGTGGCCAAGCGTCCATTATCCGTGGGCGCTACAAGCTGATTCGTTCTCGTGGAAACACCAAGTCTGGCCAACCGGGTTCCAGGAACAAGAAGCGGTCCAAGAAATCGACAACTGGAAAGAACACCGGGAACATTCAACTCTACGACCTGCAAGCCGACTCCGGTGAGAAAAACAACTTGGCCTCCATGCAACCACAACTGGTCAAGGAACTGAATGCATTGCTTACCGGGGAGCGCGTCGATGAAGCTGCCGGCTTTGCCAACACCTATCACTCATGGAAGGGAGCCAAAGAGGGGGCGATCGGACGGGCTTCCAACTGGACGGACTACGTCTATGAAAACGCTGGCGAAACCTATCAGCAGGAAACCGGTCCTCCTCAATCCCATTGGTGCGCCAAGATTGACCGGGGATCGGCCATCGCGGACAAGGATACGGCATTTCTTGGTCTTGAAATTAGTGGTGGTCTGACAGTGAAGCCCGCGGTAACGGTGCATGCCCGTAACGAATTGCGGGTGGCTCCCAAAGGTCGATTGATTTTGCAGGGCGGCATGGCCGAATCCTTAAGGTGGGTGGAGGTCCAGTCCGGCGGAACCCTTGGCGGGCACGGGACGGTGAAGGCCGATCTTTTCTGCAAGGGCACCTTGGCCTTGAACTTGGACAACCCCCTGGTTGTGGATGGCGCCGTCAAGCTCTCCGGCAAACTAAGCCTCGCCGATGCGGTCAAACTGAAGAACGGCCAAAACGCAACAGTCCTCAAGGCAAAATCAATCTCAGGCCGTTTTAAGAATGACAAGGTATCGCTTGCTGCTCAAAACTACTCCATTGCTTACACTCCGACTTCGGTCATCGTGACAGCCAACTGATTAACCACTCTTTAAAAACGCATCCAAAACCTTGCACTCAGGCCATTCCAATGAATAAATTCATCCTTTTTCCTCTCTTTCTCTTTGTCCTGGGTTGTGGAATGCCCAGCAGCGGTACTCATACGATTGAATCGGATTCGGATTGGTTCGAAAATGATTACAACGGCCGTACAGTCGGATGTCGAAATTGGGTTGTCACCGTTGACAAGAAGGAAATACCCATTGAGAAAAAGAAATCAGTCATCAAGATTGAAGTCAGTGCCTCCGACGAAATCGACGTTTGGGTCAACGGAGAAAAAGTCCATGACGAATGATTCCGGCAATCTTTATCCGAAAACAACCTAAAACCACGACACCATACTCATGAAACACAAGAACCTTTCTTTTCTGGCTCTGACCGTTTTTCTTTTTGTCTCGGGAGCCCTCTACGCGGCCAAACCCAATTTCATCATCATCTTTGCCGATGACCAAGGCTATGGCGACTTAAGCTGTTTTGGTTCCAAGACAATCGATACGCCGAACATCGACCGCATCGCCAAGGAAGGCCGAAAATTCACCAGCTTCATGGTGGCCTCACCGGTTTGCACACCTTCACGGGCCGCCTTGCTCACGGGGTGCTACCCCAAGCGCGTGGGTATGCATCAGCATGTTTTGTTTCCTTCCTCCACCAAGGGACTCAACCCCAAGGAGCACACCATTGCCGATCACCTCAAAGGCCAGGGCTATGCCACCGCTTGTTTCGGCAAGTGGCACCTCGGTCACCATAAGCAAGTCCTGCCCACTTCCAACGGATTCGACACTTATTTTGGCATTCCTTATTCCAACGATATGAACCATCCCGACAACAAGGGTAAACCGAAGGGCGGTTGGGCCGGCATGGATATCTTGTGGGACGACCCCGAATCCACTCTTACCAAGTGGAAGACCCCTTTGTTCGAGGATGAAAAGATCGTCGAGCTTCCAGTTGATCAACGCACCATCACCCGGCGCTGCACCCAAAAATCGATCGACTTCATCAAGGCTAACAAAGACAAGCCATTCTTCGTATACGTGCCCCATTCCATGCCGCACATTCCTCTCTACGTGCCTGACGAGATACGCGACCCCGATCCGAAGAACGCTTATATCAACACCATCGAACATATCGATTCCGAGGTTGGCCGCTTGCTTAAAACATTGGATGAGCTCAAGCTCGCCGACAACACCTATGTGATCTACACCACCGACAACGGTCCTTGGCTTTCCTTTCGCCACCATGGGGGATCCGCGGGTCCACTGCGCGACGGCAAGGGGACGACCTTCGAGGGTGGGCAACGCGTGCCTTGCGTGATGCGCGGCCCGGGCATACCCGCGGGTTCCGTCTGCGATGAACTGACGGGAACGATCGACCTGCTGCCCACCATTGCCGCTCTTACCGGCAAGCCATTGCCGTCCAAGAACAAGATCGATGGATTGGATGCGTCGGGACTTTGGAAGGGAACTGCCAAGAAATCCCCCCGCAAGGAGTTTCTACATTACACCTCACGCGGGGACATTGAGGGGATCCGCAGTGGGAACTGGAAGTTGCTCGTAAAAAAACAGCGCCGCAACAACGCCAAGAAACCGCAACTGCATCTTTTTGACTTGGGCAAGGACATGGGCGAACAGAACAACCTCGCGGAGGCCAAACCCGCAGTGGTCAAGCAACTGCAGGCCCGCATGGAGGAGCTCGATGCCGAAGTTACGGCAAATGCTCGTTCTCCATGGTTCAAGAAGTAATCATTTTACCTGACCCCTCGATGTGAAAAATCGGTTTCCGTTGCTTCTTTCTCTTTTGCTCCTTGCTTCCTCCTTGTGGGCAAAGGATTTGCCCAAGGCTCTGCTTATCGGAGATTCCATTTCGATTGGGTATACCCCTCATGTGGCGAATGCTTTAAAAGGGAAGGTTCAGGTCATCCACCACCGGGGTAATGCCCAGCACACCGGCACGGGTCTGAAGATGCTTGACCGTTGGGTTGGCGAAACGCAATGGGACGTCATCCATTTCAACTGGGGGTTGTGGGATCTCTGCTATCGTCATCCTCAATCCAAAGAGCAGGGCCGTCGGGACAAGAAGCGCGGAACGCTCACGACCACCCTGGATCAGTACGAGAAGAATATGGACCGGTTGGCCGCTCGCTTGAAGAAGACCAAGGCCAAACTGATCTGGGCTCATACTTCCACCGTACCCGATGGGGAAGCGGGGCGCAAGGTGGGCGACGACGATAAGTACAATGAAGCCGCTGCCCGCGTGATGAAAAAGTACGGCATACGGATCAACGACCTCAATTCCCTGACCGATGAGTTCCCCCCTGAACTCTTCGTCAAGCCGGGGGACGTCCACTACAAACCCGAAGGCTCGAAGAAAATAGGCCAAGCGGTAGCCAAGGAAATCTCCCTTGCTCTTTCCTTGTAGCCTTTCAGGCTCAGCACCTTTCTCCGGCCACTTCCTTTGGTTAAATTTTCATCCGTTCAAATGAACGGTTGCCTCGCTCAAAAAATGAGTTCATCAAAAAAGCATCACCCGAATAAACGATTAATAATTAGTTTGCCATGAATCATCAGCCCGCTTCCTCACCCTTAAGCCGTCGTACCTTTGTCAAAGGGGCAGCCGTCTCTTCAGCCGTTCTGGGTTTCCCGGCCATCACCCACTCCAAGTCTCCCAACGGCAAGTTGGCGGTCGGTCTGATCGGTGTAGGGGGGCGCGGACGCGGTCACGTGGCGGGTTGCCGAAGCGAGCAAGTGGTGTCTCTTTGCGACGTAAACAAGAAAAACCTCGACGGCGCAGCACGTTTTCCTTGGTGCAAGGGGGCCCGCACTTACGTAGATTTCCGCGATTTCAACGAGAAGATCGATGACCTCGATGCGGTGGTCGTTTCCACCACCGAACATACCCACGCCTTTGCTACTCTTCCCGCCTTGCAGGCGAAAAAGCATGTTTATTGCGAAAAACCGCTTACCCGCGACGTTCATGAGTGTCGGATCATTACCGAAGCCGCGGCCAAGGCAGGCGTGCAGACCCAGATGGGTACCCAGATTCATGCCGGTAACAATTTTCGCCGGGTGGTTGAACTTATTCAGTCCGGAGCCATCGGAGAAGTGCGCGAAGCTCATACCTGGGTCAGTCGGGCTTGGGGATGGAAAAGTCCGGCCGACGACACCCCCAAGGAGGCTCATCCGATTCCTGAATTTTTAGACTGGGATCTATGGATCGGACCTGCTCCCTATCGTCCCTTCAACAATGTTTATTTCCCTGGACCGAAATGGTATCGCTGGTGGGATTTCGGGAACGGCACCATGTCGGATTTGGGCAGCCACCGCAACGACCTGCCCTGGTGGGCTCTAAAACTGGATGCGCCTTTGACCATCGAGCCGCTTACGGGGCCCAAGCCGCACCACGATATTGCTCCTGCCTCCATGAGCGTGAAGTATACCTTCGCTGCGCGTGGTGACGGATACCCCGCGGTTGAGCACACCTGGTACCAGGGGACGGAGAAGCCGAAAATCTGGCAGGACAAGAAAATCCCGCAGTGGGGTGATGCCACCCTTTTCATCGGAGAGAAGGGCATGGTTATTTCCGATTACGGAAAACACGCGCTTCTTCCCGAGGATAAGTTCAAGAATTTCGAAAGACCCAAACCATGGATTGAACCTTCCCCCGGACAGATGGCCGAATGGATACGCGCCTGCAAAGGAGAAGGGCCCGAAGCCCTCTGCAACTTTGCCTATGCCGGCCCGCTTACCGAGGCCAACCACCTCGGCAACGTTGCCTACCGGGCTCAGAAGAAACTGGAGTGGGATGCAAAGAACATGAAGATTCCAAACGCTCCGGAGGCCGAGAAATACCTTGGCCGCACCTACCGTAAGGGTTGGAAGTTAGCTTAATTCGATCGTTTTATGAAAGTAGTTTTTTCGCTTCAGAAACTCCTCCCGCTTCTTGTAACGGCGTTTTTTTTCTCAAGTTGTAGTGCCCCTGAACCTCAGGAGGGCGTCGAAGACATTCAGGTAATCGATACTCACATTCACTTGTACGATACCAACCGGTCCGAGGGAGTGGATTGGCCGCCGGTGGAGGATAAGATTCTTTATCGCCCGGTATTGACCGAGCACTTCGACGAAGTGGCGGACCGGGAAGGCATTCCATCCACCGTGATCGTGGAGGCAAGCAGCCGGGTGGAAGACAACCAATGGGTGCTCGACTTGGTGAAGCATAACCCGGAGCGGTACTTGGGCCTGGTTGGTAACTTGCCGATTGGTACGGATGAGTTTGCCGGCTTGCTTGATCGCTTTTCCAAGGATTCCCGTTTCGTGGGTCTTCGGATGAGGGACCGTCCGGGTGGAGATGATTTCTTTACCGATGCGGTTTGGCGGGACTTGGGTTTGCTTGCGAAAAAAGGTCTGACCCTCGACGTTCTGATCCACAACTTTACCATCGACGAAGTCACCGAAGTCGCCAAGCGGCTGCCTGAGCTGAAGATCATGATCAACCACTTGGGCGGGTTGGTCATCACCCATGATCCTCTTACCCCGGAATGGAAGGAGTCAGTCAAGCGGGCCGCCGCCCAACCTAACGTTCATTGCAAAGTGAGCGGCATTTTCCAACGTTCCGGAGTTAAGCCTCCACCCAAGAAGCAATCCTTTTACGCTCCGGTGTTCAAGGTCGTCTACGAGGCCTTTGGAGAGGACCGAGTGGTGTACGGAAGCAACTGGCCCGTGACCGATCGCGGTGGGAGTTATTCCGAGCAACTGAAGGTAATCCAAAGCTACTTTGATCCGGATATACGGGGGAAGCTCTTCCGGGAGAACGCGGTCAGGTTCTACGGGCTCGATTGATCCCGTCTGATCGATTCACATCGGTGCGATCCGTTTGGAGCCTACGTCCGTGGTGAGCAGAACGTGGGCGTCGAAACTGTCCGCCAACAATTGATTCTTCACATCGGCGTGAGCCGGATCGTTCCATAGGTTTTCGTGTTCCCAGGGATCGTCTTCCAGGTCGAACAATTCGCCGACTCCCTTGCCGTGGTAGACGCAGAGCTTGTGCCGGTGAGTGCGGTGCATGGTGGCGAAGGTGCCGCTTCCCCCCGTAAAGTGAGGGTCGAGGGCATCGAAATATTCGCAACGGACGAATTTCCGGTGGTCCGCTCCATCCGATTCGCCTGTTAGGATGGGCAGGAGGCTTTTCCCCTGGAAATAATCGGGCAAGGGAACCCCCGCCAATTCGAGAAGGGAGGCGGACAAGTCCATCATTTCAACGAGCGAGTCGCTCTGCTTGTTCTTTTGGAAATGGCCGGGCCAGCAAAAGATCAGGGGCACGCGGACCAATCCTTCATAGAATCGGCAACCTTTGTACATGAGCCCGTGATCCCCGAGTGTTTCGCCATGATCGCTTGTGAAGATGATCACCGTATTGTCCCGTTGGCCAGTCTCGTCCAAGGTCTTAAGAATCCGCCCGAACTGATCGTCTATCTGGGCGATCATGGCGTAGTAACGAGCTTGAGCCCCTTTGGCGTCGTGTTCTTCGGGCGTACGGACTTCGTTCTGGAAATCGCAATCCGCGAGTTTGGCCTGAGCCTCCAAGTCACTCTCCTTGAAATGGGGGCCGGGCATTTTTTGGGGATCGAACTGCTCGGCGTAGCTTTGGGGAGGCGTGAAGGGCGGGTGCGGATCGTACACGTTGACGTTGAGCAACCAGGGCCCGTCCCGCTCTTGACGGATGAATTCGATCGACCGTTCGGATGCCCAGGTCGTCTGGTGCAATTCGGTGGGCATCCCGTCCTCGCTTTCCCGTAGTTGGTTCAGGTTACCACCTTGTTCTTTGACCCAGTCGGCGTAATCGTGCCCTTCCTCCCAGTCGTCCCTCGGGGCGTGGCTGAATTTCCAGTAACGGAACCCGTCGTCGATTCGCGGTTCGGTTCGCTTGCCTGAGCTTTGCAAATGAAATTTTCCTATCATCCCGCAATCATAGCCGGCATCCGCAATCAGTTTGCTGATCACGGGAGTCTGTTCCGGAAAGCTTTCGTTTCCGTTGCGGGTGTTATGAACGCGGCTGGGATAAAGACCGCTCATGAAGCTGGCCCGGCTGGGCGTGCAGATGGGGCTTTGGCAATAAGTGTGGGTGAAGGCCGTGCCCTCGCTCACCAGCGAATCCAAAATCGGGGTCCGTACGTGTGGGTTTCCCAAGGCTCCGATCGTATCGAAGCGTTGTTGGTCGGTGCAGTACCAAAGTATGTTCGGGCTTTTGTTCATTTAAGGAATTTTTAGTTCATTGCTTTGTTTTAGCCGATCCTTTCTTTTTCCAGAGGAGAAGGACGATGGCCGTGATGAGGAAACAAAGGGAGATGGGGCGTGCGACCAAGGGGAGATAGCTGCCCCCGCTGGCCATCAGTCCGGCGCAAAGGTTTTCTTCCGCCACGGGGGCGAGGACGAATCCGATGACGAAGGCGGCCAAGGGCAACTTGGCTTTCTCCATTCTCCATCCAAGGATGCCGAAAAGCAGCATAATCACGACATCGATCCAAAGTCCGTTCAGGGCGTAAGCTCCCCAGATACAGCAAGCCGTCACCAGGGGAAAAAGGATTTTCTTCGGTACGAAAGACAGTTTCGCGATCCAACGGGCGCACCCGACCATGATCAGATACATCATCAGGTTGGCTACCAGCACCGTTCCGATGATGGCATGAACGGCATCGGGGTTTTGCCGGAAGAGGAGGGGACCGGGTTGCAGTCCATGAACGATCAACGCTCCGAGTAACACGGCTCCGATCACGCTCCCTGGAACGCCCAATGCAATCAGGGGGATGAGGGCTCCTCCAACGGTCGCGTTGTTGGCGGACTCCGATGCGACGATTCCTTCTTCGCTCCCCTTTCCGAAATCCTCAGGATTTCCTGACGCCCGCTTGGCCGCCATGTAAGCGGCCAGTGAGCCGATGTTCGCTCCCACACCGGGCAAGACTCCGATTAAAGTCCCGATTCCCGAAGACCTGAACAAATTGCCGAGCTGTTTTTGCCACGCCCGAAGAGGAATCCATGCGGAGTCGTTCCCTGCGACCTTTTCCACCTCTCCGCCTTTACCCGTAAGATCCTCGAGGATCTTGCCGATGGCGAACATGCCGATCAGTACGGGTATCAACCGAAACCCTTCGTTCATTGAAGTCATGCCCAGAGTCCACCTGAGTTCCCCGGTGGCCGGGTGCATCCCGGGCATGGCCACCAGCACGCCGAGGCTTCCGGCGAGCAAACCGCGGGCCCGGGTTGAATCTCCAACCCCCGCCAACAGGGCGAGAGCCAAAACGACCAGTGAAAAAAGCTCGAAAGGGCCGAGCTTGGTCGACCAGTCGGCCATGGGCTCGGATAATTGCCAAAGAGCGACCCAGGAAACCAGGCCCCCGAAGAGCGAGGCCCCGACTCCAAGGCCCAGGGCCCGGCCGGGCCGTCCCGATATGGCCATGGGATAACCGTCCAAGGTGGTCATTACGGCGGCCGGAGTTCCCGGCATACGCAACAAAGTGGCACTGATCAACCCCCCGCTTACCGCCCCCACGTACATCGCCACCAAAAGGACCAACCCGGCAACCGGTTCCATGGAAAAGGTCAAAGGAAGGGAGAGTGCGATCAGCATGGTCCCCGTTAACCCTGGTACGGCTCCGACCGTTATGCCGAGGATCGTCCCGAGCAGAACGAGACCAAGGATCAAAGGATCAGAAAAAAGATCGATCATGCTTTCTTTCCCTCCCTTGAAACGAGGACCAGACAGGTGACGGCCACTCCCAATACCATCCATTCGAGCGGAGGAAGCGGGGTCGGTTTTTCGATGACGATTCCTTTCAGGTTGGCGCTGCGGCGTTTGATGGTTTCCCGTAAAGCTTCACCGGTTTCAAACACGGGATCGATATGCAGGTTCTGGAGGCGGGAGCGAACCGTTTGAGTAGCCATGGTTTCCTCCAGAAGCTTTTCCAGATAAGAGACCCGCTCGGGTGGGGTACCTTTGGGCGCCCACCAAAATTGCATGATCCCGTGCACGGAATCGACGCCTTGTTCCCTGGCCGTCGGCAGTTCCGGGAAAGAGGATTCCCGTTCTTCACTTAGTACGGCCAAAGCCTTGATTCCGGCCGCCTTGAATTGTTCGTACTCGGCAATGGAAAAACCGGTCAAGTCGACATGCCCACCCTTGAGTTGGGCGAGGCGCTTGGCTCCCCCTCCGGTTTGCGTGAAGCGGAATTTGGCCCCGGGCTTTCCTTGTTCAAGAAACAGGGCCGAGTAATGATTGGGGGCTCCGAGGTTGGTCCCGAAAACCAGTTCGTACGGACTCTTGACCGCTTCGTCCATTAACTGGCCGAGGGAATCGAAAGGACTGTTTTCGCTTACTGCAATCACCACTCCACTCCGCCCGGTTGCGGCGAGAGGTTCGAAGTCGGATGGACCCCAATCCGCATTTCCATAGTGCTGGGCGGTGTAAATGCCGTCGTGCAGGCAGAGAATCGTATGGCCATCGGGTTCCGCGTCGCGGGCCGTTCGGCTCCCGATCGTTCCGCCCGCTCCCGATACATTCTTCACGACGATAGGGTGGGGGGAAAGCTTGTTTTCGCGTATTGCCTGTTGGAAAATACGCACGAAGACGTCGCTACCTCCTCCCGCAGCGAAGGGTACGATTACGGTGATCGGTTTTTCGGGAAACTTCCCCATCGCAGGCAAGCAAAGCCAAAGGCTTGCCCATGAACAAAGGGCAAAACCGATAAGAAACCGCATACTTGATCTGGGAGCGACGGGCATCATCACAGTAGTAACGCTTGTTGCGTGCCGAGGGAAGCCCCAACATCCCCCGACATTAATTTATCAAAATTAACCAAAAATAATCGCCAAAATAGGCTAAAACAGTCTATTTTCGCTACTATATATTATGCACCTCGATCGAAGAAAAATGATGCAAGGGATGGCAGCCGGTTTCGGCGCCGCCCTGGGTGGCGGGTTGTTTCCGAACGTAGCCCAAGCCGCTCCTCTTATCCCTCCCAGCTCCAAGCGGGTTATCTTCTTCATGCAAAACCAGGGGTTTGCGCCGGCCACGGCCATTCCCGCCGGGATGAAGAACAGCGGATCTTTGGCCAAGGCGAAGCTGCCCGAACCCATCGAAGCCTTGGAACCTTTCAAGGAGCGTATGCACATCATCAACGGCTTGCATGGTACCCACACGAGCCCGTCCCACAGTCCTTTTTTCGGAGCCTTGGGTGGCTATCGTGGGGGAGACGGAGTGGCACCGAGCGGTTCCACCATCGACTATGAATTAAGCAAGGTTCTCCCCGAAACGCTCCTTCCGCATTTGTGCGTGGGGATGGACTCCATTGAGAATATGAGGGCCAAACCGACCGTTGCCAATCTATCGGCCAGCGGAGCGGGACAGCCTATTTTCATGCATTCGAACCCAAACCATTTGTACGAAATGCTCTACGGGGGGATCTCGGAAGGGGATATCCGCAAGCAGCATGAAGCCCGCTCCGGGATGTTCGACCGGATCGAGCTATTAGCCAGGGCCAAGGGTGGCGAATTGCCCGTAACCGACAAGCCCCGTTACGACCAATTCGTTCAAGGCTTCAATGACATCAACGGCCTGCGTGAACGTCTCGGCAGCGTATCCAGCCATCTGCGCAAGTTCGCGCCTGAAGTCGATGAAGGCTACGCTAATCCCGAGTTTGAAACCGATTGGCACGATCGTATTTTGGACCTCGGCATATCCGCTTTGAAGTCCGGTATCACCAACGTCCTTACCGTTGGTTCTGGGCGGGGAGAGATTTTCGGAGCCTGGAAGGGCTTGGGCGTGGAGCAGCAAGGACACAACCTGGGCCACATGAAGCAGCCCGACAACCCGATTTGGATCAAGATCCGTCAGTACAACAGCCGGATGTTGGTCAAATTGATGGAACAACTCGAAAGCGTGCCCGAGGGGAGTGGTAGCATGATGGACAACACTTTGATCGTTTACACCAGCAACAACGCCGATTCTCAGCACACCACCGGCAGTAACTGGCCCGTAATTCTCTTGGGCAATTACGACGGGGCTTTTAAAACGGGTCGTTTCACCCAGCTGGAGGGAAAGCGTCCGATCAACGCTTTGTACACTTCAATTCTCCGTGCTTCGGGGGTTGATTGTGACCGCTTCAACATGTCCGGACGGATGGCCGCAAAGTTCGATTCGGGAACGGGTCCGCTCAAAGAGATTTTGGCATGAACGTAATGATCCGCTCCCTTGGGGTGGCGGTCCTTGCCTGCCTCGGGCTGGTTGTCCAAGCCTCCGAAAGTTACGTTACTGGCGAAAAGCCAAAGGGCGACTTCGAGAATTTCGCAAGTGCTTTTTTGGAGAACCATTGTTTTGATTGTCATGATGACGAGAACCAAGAGGCGGACTTGAATCTTCTTGAGCTCGGGCCGGTGGACGAGACCAATGCCGCGGTCTGGAAAGCAATCTGGGCACAGGTTGCCTTGCAGGAGATGCCCCCGAAGAAGAAACCTCAACCCGCAGTCGTCGATCGCCTCAGGTTTTCCGATTGGATTATCGGAGAACTTGAACGCGAGATGAAAAACAAGGGAGGCTTCAACGCCCACCTTGATCCCAACAAAGGCAACTTCGTTGCCCATGAGCTTCTTTTCGAACCTTTGCCGAAAGATATCCAATTGGAGCCGACTTCTTCCCCTGCCCGAATTTGGAGAGTCACTCCGCAAGAACATATCACGCGGCTTAACGAATTGATCAACACCGAGTCCGAATACGATCCCGCAAAACCGGGACTGCGTACGCGCGGAGACCATATTCCGACCAACCACGGCGGTGAGTTGAAGCTTTACTTCGGAACGGACCGGATCATTAAATGGGAAGGCGGAACCGTAGCTTACG
>JAURNO010000526.1 GCA_030830145.1 Verrucomicrobiota bacterium | reverse complement strand
CTTCGGGCAGCACGATGCTGTGCCCCATCTTGAGCCTGCCACCGCCTCCTGCCACGATCGCGGGGACGTCCTTGATCATATGCCCATGGCGCAAGTTCGTACCCCAGCTTAGCAGGGTATGATCAAAGAGACTGGAACCATCGGCTTCTTTGGTCCGCTTGAGAACGTCGATGAACTTGCCCAGCATCTCGGTGCATTTCTTGTCCCGCAAGCGGTTGGCATCCGTACGGGTCGGAGATCCCCCGTAATGGCTGAGGGCATGGGGATCGTAGTTCATGCCCATGCTCTTGATCACCGAAGCCACCGGCTGGCGGTAAGAGACCACCGAGGTCTGTTGCGTCTGCAATGCGAGGGCGATCAATTCATAAGTGAGAAGAATCTCCGCCTCCCCCTCAACACCTTCCTCGGGTGCCTTGCGGTCGGTCTTGGGTTTGGGTTTCTCCGCCCACTGGGCGTCCTTGACCAACCCCAGTTCGACTTCGCGGATGGATTGAAAGTATTCGTCCAACTTGTCACGATCGAGCGAGCTGACTTTTCCATTGAGGGACTTCGCATCGGAGAGCACTATGTCGAGGATGCTCTTTTTCTTGTTCAACCGGGCCTCCCGTTCCTCCGGGCTTTCGTCCGACTGTCCGAACAACCGAGCGTAAAGCTCGACCGGTCCGCGGGTGCCCGCAACCGGTTTACCCGCTTCGTTCCAGGCCAAAGACATGCCCTTTCCGTGCCCTCCGGCATTCTCTTCCTTGCTGGCCAGCACCAGGGAATCGTAGCGTTGGTTCTTGCCCAGTTGCTTACCCGCCAGCAAATCGCAGGAGATTGAATTGTGAAAACGCTTGCCGGGCGTGCCCGTAACGTTGGCGCAAGTCAGGTAGGAGGTACTGCCTCCATGTGGGTCGGTCGCTCCAACGTTGGTCAGGTTCTTGATGATGCTGAAGTCCTTCTTGTGACGCTCCAGTGGGGAAAGTCCCTCGGTCAACTCATCCAAGGCACCCGCTTCCGTAGGATAAAATGTCTTCTCGGTGAAACCGTAACCCACTCCGCAAAAGATCATCCGGGTGGGAGGCTTGGCCAAAGCCGGGGCCGCGGACAGGGGATTCATACTCTCGAGCCAGGGCAAGGCAAGCAAAGCACTTCCGGAAGCAAGAAAGTTGCGTCGCGTTATGGATGTATTGGCCGGTTTTTTCATAGGTTCATTTGGTTTGAAAAAGTTCGCTTTGCACCAGGTTATGGATGAGGGAACGGGCCCGCATGCCTTCGGCCATCAACTGCCGGGTCAAGGCATCGAGATCGTTTCCGTCGGAAAATTCCACCGTTCGGCCCAGTCCATAGCTCGCCGTTCCTTCGACCAAAGAGCGGGCGAGCTTGTTCTTGTTCTCCATCAAGAGAGACTTGAATTGCTCGAAATCCTCATACGCTTTTCCTCCGGGGAGGGTTCCTCCCTGTTCGATCTTCTCCATCCGCTTGCCCACCTTGGCCTCTTCGCGCCACAAACCGACTGCGTCGAAGGTTTCCAGGCCGTATCCAATCGGATCGATCTTGGCATGGCAGGATGCGCACTGGGCCTTGGCCTGATGGAGTTCGATCATTTCGCGAACCGGCAAGGGCTCCTTGGATGCGTCGGTCAACTCCGGCACGTTGGGGGGGGGATCAGCCGCCGGATCGTGCAGAAACTTATCCAAAACCAAGGTTCCTCGAATGATCGGAGAAGTCCGGTCGCCGGTCGACCCCATGATCATGAAGGCAGTGGTCCCGATCAAGCCACCCCGTGGCGAGTCGGGTGGCAGACTCACCTTGCGGAAGCCCTGGCCTTTCACTCCCTGGATTCCGTAAAAGTGAGCCAACAGAGGATCAAGCATGGCAAAGTCCGAATCGATCAGGTTGCCCAAGGAGAGGTTTTCTTTCACCAACTGCTCGAAGAAACGAATCGGTTCCTCACGGGCGGAATAACGGACCTGTTCGTCGAACATCAGGTACTCGTCGGGGTTGACCGCGATGTCGTCAAAGCGGTGCAGCTCGAACCATTGGCTGAGGAAGGAATGATAAAACGCTTCGGCCTTTGGATCGGTCAGCATCCGGTCCACCTGCCTGGTCAATTCGGCTGCGTTCTTCAAGGTTCCCTTTTCCGCGATCTGGTAGAGAGCCTCGTCAGGCGGAGCGCTCCAAAGAAAATAGGACAGCCGGACCGCCAGTTCGCGCTGTGTGAGAGGTCTGCGCTTGGCACCCGCCTCCTCGGCCTCACTTAAATAAAGAAACCCCGGAGACGCCAGCACCACGGCAAGGGGGTCGACCAAGGCTTTCTCTACCTCCAAACCGGATTTCCTTCCCTGATGATAAAGATCGTGAAGCTTGCTCAGAAAACCGGTATCCATCTCACGGCGCCGAAAGGCTTCGCGGGCAAAGGAATCGATCAGAGCCTTCGCTTCCTCATCAGTCCGTTCGACGGGCTGGTTTCTTTTTTTCAAGGGCCCCTTGGGAAAAGCAACCTTCTCGAAAAAGGTCGGCTCTGCGTAAAAAGGCCCCTTCACTTCCAACCGGTCCACGAAAATACTCGACCAGTCCCCATAGGGATCGACCTTCCGGACGTAGGTCTTTCCGTCAATCATCTCGTTGCGCCTCTCCTCCACCTGAAACCCAAAGTGGCCGGAGCCGTGCAGTGGCCGGTAATCCAGTTCGATCATCTGGTTCTCATGAGCGGTTCCGTAAATCTTGAGCGGAGCCAGCACCCGGCCCTTGTCGTTTACGCTGACGAAAGTACGGGATTCGGGCGGCTCCCCGTTGATCCCCGCAAGTAAACGTATTTTATAAGAGCCACGCGGATCATACCCATGCTTGACGATGCCCGCAGTCCAGCGACCACCCGACCGCCGGGTCAAATAAAGCCCCTTCTCAATCAATTCCTTTTTCAAATACGCCGCCGGACCCGCGGATCGTTCGGCATGAAAGTTCAGGTAGAAATGGAGGCCTCTTCCATCAAAGCGCCTGTCCTTGGCATCGAAATTCAATGGGAAATCGGCATCCTTGAAGGTCTTGCCCTCTTCGAGCGCGGCCACCACCTCCCGCCATCTTTCCATACGCTGGCGGTAACGATCGCGAATCTCCCGGTTAGCCCGGACCTCCGGTTCCCCCACCTGAATCTTGACGGTTTGCCGCCCCTGGTTTCCCAAAGCCAAGGCATCCGTCACGATTACTCTGCCCATCCCGAGGTATTTTTCAAAATGATAAGAGGAAAAGAACTGTTGTGATCCGATGGTGTCGAAGGGATCGGCGGGGTCGTCCTCGGGCAAAGAATCCGTACCCACCCGAAACCCGAACAGGCTCTCGATGCTGTGGACGTACTCCCGGCGGTTGAGCCTTCGCATCGCGACTTCCCGACCCTGATCCGAAAGTTGCCTGCGGGCATGCTTAAGCTTGCCCGTCAACTCGGCCAGAAAACCGGTCAGTTCTTTCTTGCTCGGTTGCGGTTCGTCTTCCGGAGGCATGTCCCCCGCATTTAGGTTGTCGAGAACATCCTGCCAATGGGCGGCGATGGAATCGTTGGCCAACTCGAGGGACAACTCATCGAGACGAAGCTTGCCTTTCTGTTTCTCCGGACCATGGCAACGATAGCAATGATTCTCGAGAAAACCGGAAACAGCTTGGGAATCAAGCCCGATTGGCTGGGAGGGAACTTGCCCACCCAACCGACAAACACTCGGGAATCCCAAAAAAAGGGAAATTCCAAGATAGAGAAAAATTGCTTTGGGAATGGAGTGGACGATCTGCATACCCTATGTTTTCTCCTCGGTTTTGCAACGAACAAGCCGATCGCTCGGAATACTTTTGGGGGGAAGGGTGAAGCCAGTGTAGGTTACTCATTTGAAGGGAATCAGACCGTCAAACCAAACCTAGAGCCGATGAAAAGTTTTGTTGAAATACGCTTTCTTACTCGAAACAAACCTTAATAAAAGCCACAAAAAAGAATGCATCACCGGTTCGTCTTTTTTATTCCGCTTTTGGTTTTGGTCCATTTTTTAGTTTGTGCCCAAAACCCAGAACCATGGAACCAGTTCCGCGGACCGAACGGATCGGGCATTCGCAAGGACGCCAAGGTCGGCATTCCTTCCATGGACAACGTGCTTTGGAAAACCCCCCTTCCCTTCGGACTGTCCTGTCCCGTTTTATCCGAAGATAAAATCTTTCTCACCGGTTTCGAGAAAGACCGTCTGGTGACCCTGGCCTTGGATAGAAAATCCGGGAAAATTCTTTGGAAGAAAAAAGCCCCCGAGACGGTAATCGAAAAATTCCACCAGTCGAGCAGCCCGGCCACCCCCACTCCTTTCGTCGACCATGACCGGCTCTTCGTTTACTTTGGTTCCTTCGGGCTTCTTTGTTATGATCATGAAGGGAAAGAGATTTGGAAAAAACGCATTCCCAGCCCCAAGAGCCTTTATGGTACTTCTTCCTCTCCCATCGCTTATGAAGACCTGCTCATTCTGGTGGCCGACGACGATGCCAACTTGCCCGACAGCCGGGTCAGCCGGTCGCGCATCCTGGCTATCCATAAAAAAGACGGCTCAACCGCATGGGAGAGACCACGTCCGTTCCACCGCAGCGGCTGGTCGACTCCGACGATTTGGAAGCACTCGGAAGGAAAGGAACTCGTGGTCTTGGGAAACGGTTCGTTACGGGGCTATTCACTGCCCGATGGGGAGGGAAAATGGCAAGTGGACGGCTTTTCGCGCGAGACCATCGCCAGACCAATGGTACAAAACGATCTCGTCTTCGCATCGGGCTCCAAGCTGGGTGGGTCGGCGGACCTCAACAGCGACCCCGCTCCTTTCTGGAAAGCGGTCATCAGTTTCGATGCCAACGGAGACGACCGTTTGGAACGCAAGGAAATGACCGGGCATTTCACCTTTCCCTTCCGCCCTCAATTGCCCCCCGGACATCCCGGTTACGGACTGCCTTTGCCCAAGGATCCCGAAAAACGCAAAAAGAGACTGGATGGAATGTTCCTCTGGATGGACAAGAACAAGGACGGATTTTGGGACAAGGACGAATTCATCGGCAACCTGACAATCGGGCGGGGGAAACCCTTGCTTATTGCGGTCAAACCGGGAGGAACAGGGAATGTCACCGACAGCCACGTCGCTTGGGAATTCAACAAGGGCATCCCCGAAGTCCCTTCCCCGATTCTTCACGAGAAGCGCATTTACATGGTCTCCAACGGAGGCGTCCTCACTTGCGTGGAAGCGGGCAAAGGAGCAATGCTCTACCGCACGAGACTGGGCGGACTCGGGCAATACGTGGCATCCCCCGTAATAGCCGGAAGCAATTTGATCCTCGCTTCCGAGGAAGGATTGATCTCCGTAGTCCAAACCGGAGACGAATTCAAGATTCTCGGGCAGTTCGAACTGGGCGAGAGCATCCAAGTGACCCCCGCCCTAGGGCGGAAAACCTTGTACGTCCGCGGAAAACAAAACCTCTGGGCCTTCGGTCCGGCTAAGCGTTAGCGGCAGCCACACCATGAGCTTTGCTTAAATTGCCCGTTCTTTTTCCCAGCGAATGAATGAACGCCAACAGAGAGGCAAAGAGGAAAAGAGCCACCAATTGATGAACCACAGGAAGAAGAATGGGGAAATCAATGATCAAGAGGATGGTGGCAACCCCTAATAAAAACTGCGTGACGACCAAACCAAGGACCCAACGCAGCCTACTTTTCTGAGATTCATTTAGGGCAAAAGACTTAAAGGAATACCAACCCATTCCCAAGGTTGCCAAGGCAAGTATGGTTCCCATCCACCGATGGATGAACTGAACGGAAAAACGGTCGGCGACCAAATTCTTCCAGAATGGACTCATTCCAAACAAGGCCTCGGGCACCCATTTCTCCTCCATCATGGGAAAGGTATTGAACCCGTACCCCGCTTTCATCCCCGAAGTAAAGGCTCCATAAACGATCTGCAGGCATAGTAGGCCAAGAACGCTCAAGGCAAAAAGCTTGAGCCTCCCGGTTCCAACCGAGTCCTTGGACGCCGGTTGCAAATCCTGCAACATCCACCACCCCAAACCGAACACCGTGAAAGCCAAACTGAGGTGGGCCGCCAAGCGGTAATGACTGACCTCCGGGTTACTCACCAAGCCACTCTGAACCATGTACCAACCCATCAACCCTTGAGCCCCGACCAGGAGCACGAGGATCAAACCCTTGAGACGGAAGCTACCCGTTAGTTTTTTGCGGAATAAAAACCACAAGTAAGGCAACAGACAAAGAAGGCCCACGATCCGACCCATGATACGGTGCAAGTATTCCCAAAAAAAGATTTCCTTGAAAGCTTCCATACTCATGCCCGCATTGACTTTTTTGTATTCGGGAGATCCTTTGTACATTTCGAAAACTTCATTCCATTGGCTCTCCGTAATGGGAGGAAGAATCCCGGCGATCGGCCTCCAGTCCACCATCGACAAGCCCGACCCGGTCAGACGGGTAACCCCGCCGACGATCAGAATGGCGACCACACTCAGGCAGACGCACCTAAGCCAAATCACTTGGCTTTTGCGGTCCTTGTCGTTCACGGAAGAGAAGTAGTTTCGGGATTCATAACTTAGTCGACTAACATCCTACCCGAAAAGGATGCCTCCGCAAAAAAATTCTCAAAACAAAAGGGTGATCAAGACTTCGGAGATTTCTTGTCCGTTTACTCGGGCTTTCAGTTCTCGAAGGTCCAGGGCCAGGGTTTGACCTTGGCCCGGTTTGCCCAGTTCTCCCATTTTTTTTCCAACGCCTTGGCGAGGTTTTCTTCGGCCAAAGCTAGGAAAGGCCTTCCGAGCCAATCAGGAGGCTTGAAGAGATCGCTCGATCAGTTTTTTGGATGCTTGGACTCCGGGAACCGGTTTAAGGGCCCGACCTTCCCATTCGATTGCGAGAATACCTTTGTACTTCGATTGCTTGATCATCTTCATGAGGCGGGGGTAATCGAAGTCGGGCTGGTTGCCCTCTTTGTCGAAGCTGTGCATCTTGCATGAAACCGTAACGGTGTGGGGAAGCATGGCCTGGGTTCCCTTGTAGACGTTGTCCTTCAACTTTCCGAAATCAGGCATTAACTTAAGGGCGGGGTGCTTGAGCTTGCTTGCCACCTGAGCGAGAAAGGCTCCTTTCTGGCTTAACTGGGAAGCTCCCGGTTCGATCGCAATAATGAGGTTTTTCTCAGCCGCCTCATCCGCCAATGGCTTGAGGGCTTCCACGCTTGCCGACAAACCGGCCTCCGCCTCCGTACCGGGGGCTTTGAGGAAAACCCGCACCAAAGGAGCACCCAATTGAACGGAACGTTCGAAAGAAGCCCGGATTCTGGCCGAACTCGCTTCTCTTTTTTGAGGGGAAGCATCGAGGGCTCCGGACATTAACAAAAATAAATCCGTCCCGGCCTTTTCAGCCCGCTTTCTCATGGACTGCAGATATTTCGAATCATCCAGCTTGTCCTTGGGCAAGCCTCCCTCCCACAAGTCGATCGCTTGAATGCCAAACTTGTCCACGGTGAACTGCGGGAAGTCCAGGGCATCCAGAGAACCATCTTTCAAAAGAGCCCGCAGGGAATATTGGGACAGGCCCAGCGTGAATCGTTCTGATGAGTGGTGCTTGGCGGACAACTTGGGCAAGGATGCACCGGCGAAGAAACCAGCGGATGCGGCGTGGGTTACGAAAGTACGACGTGAAAGCTTTGAGATCATCCCCGACCCCTAGTGGCAACCTGCGAGCAAGAAAAGACAAATTCACCGACCCGCTGAATTTCTTTGCCATAATTCCCCGATGCGCAACCCTGTCTGACTCCGTCTGCTCATGCTCACCCTCTCCAATATTTCCAAGCGCTTCGGCCCGAAGGTTCTCTTTCGGGAGATTTCCCTGCGCCTGATGCGCGGTGAAAAACTCGGGCTCGTCGGACCAAACGGGGCAGGCAAGACCACCTTGTTTTCCATCCTGCTCGGCGAAAGCGAATCGGACGAAGGCAAGGCCGAATGGGAACGGGGAACCCGCATTGGCTACCTCCCTCAGGAGAGCGCTCCGACGGGGGACGAGACGGTACTCGAACTCGCCACCTCGGTGAGCTCTGAACTTTCAGGGATCATGAAAACCCTCCGGGAAGCTCCCGACCCGGAAGACCCCGTTCGATTGGAAGCCCTCGAGCAATTTGCCGAATTGGAAGGTTTCACCCTCGAAGCCAAGGCCAAGAAAATTCTCTCCGGACTGGCCTTCCATATGGATGATTTCGACAAACCCGCCCGCACCTTAAGCGGAGGTTGGATCATGCGGGCCCACTTGGCCAAGTTGTTGGTCATGGAACCCGACCTCCTGATGTTGGACGAGCCGACCAATCACCTCGATCTCGAGACCCTGGGCTGGTTTCAGGAACAAATCAGGAAATTCCCCGGTTCGGTTCTGACCATTTCCCACGACCGTGAATTTCTCAATGCGATCTGCGACGGGATCCTCGAAATCAGTCACCGCAAGCTTTACCGCTATCAGGGAAATTTCGACCAGTACCTCGTGCAAAAAGCCGAACGGGAAGCACAGCACGAGGCCGCTTACCGAAACCAGCAAAGAGAGATCGCTCATCACGAAGATTTTATACGGCGATTCCGAGCCAAGGCCTCCAAGGCTTCACAGGCCCAAGCCCGGATCAAACTCCTGGACAAAATGGAACGGATCGAGGCCCCGGAAAGCGCCGAGGCCACCCTGACCTTCCGTTTCCCCCAACCCCCTCGGAGCGGCCAACGGGTGGCCACCCTCTCCCAAGTCAAACAAGCCTACGGCGATCACTTGGTGTACGAATCCCTTGACTTGGAAGTGGAGAAACAGGAGCGGGTCGTCCTGGTCGGCCCAAACGGCGCCGGCAAATCCACCCTCCTCAAGATCCTCGCCGATCTCGTGTCCATCGAGGGGGGAAGCCGTGAGCTCGGGCACAATGTAGAGGTTGGATATTTTTCCCAACAAAGGGTGGATGTTCTCGACATGGAAAGAAGCGTGCTGGACGAAGCCATGGACCAGGTCGACTCGGGCATCCACACCCAGGAAGTACGGACCCTGCTCGGTGCCTTCCTCTTCAAAGGCGACGACGTCTTCAAGCAAGTCAAGGTCCTAAGCGGCGGAGAAAAGAGCCGTCTCGCCCTGGTCAAGCTCCTGCTTTCGCCTCCCAATTTCCTCCTCCTCGACGAGCCCACCACGCACCTCGACATGCCGAGCATCGATGCGGTCATTCAAGCCTTGAAGGAGTACTCGGGCACCTTGATCTTCGTTAGTCACGACATCCATTTCATCCGGGCCTTGGCTAAGCGGACGATCCGCATCGAAGCGGGGAAGACCACGAACTTCGCGGGCGACTACGATTACTACCTTTGGAAATCAGGTTCGGCCTCCGCCCAAACGGGACTGGTCGAGGGTCTGCGGGACGCCCGCCCCGATTCGACGAGCAAAAGCAAAGACGGCGGAAAGCCTCTCAGCGCAAAGGAGAGGAGAAAACTCCGGGCCCGTGAACGCGACAAACTGAAAGCGGAGCGGAGGAAACTTGAAGATGCGGTGCGTAAGTTGGAAAAGGAAATCATGGCCCTTGAGGAGGAGCAGAACGAGGTGAACGAACAACTGGCCGACCCTCAGTCCTATGGAGACTCCGAGAAAGCGAAAGAACTCAACGACAAAGCTTCCAGCATCGCCCGAAAACTTAAGGAAAGAAATTACGAATGGGAAATCGAAACCGAGAAGCTTTTGGCTCTGGATGAATAGGTCTACGCCGTTCGGTTACTGAGGACCAGTGGATCGCCAGGGGCTACGCCCTCGCGATGACAACGAACTCTCTGTCATCACGAGGAGCGAGCGTCAGCGAGAAACGAAGCAATCAAAGCGGAGCTTGTCCTCATGGAAATAAACCGAACGAGAACTTGGCTTTGGCTCTCCATCTTTTAGAAAGTGGGGATGACTTATCTCAAATATTTCAGTGCATTTACGATTTTATCCGCAATCTGTCTGCATGCTTTGAACATTCATCCGCTCAATGTCATCGTTCACATGATCGGAGCCTGTACCTGGAGCGTGGTGGGCTTTGCCTGGAAGGAAAACAGCATCATCCTGAACTTCCTCCCCCAAGTATTCATCCTCGGGGGCGGGTTGATCTACACCTACTTTATGACCGTGCCGGCTTAGGGCATCAGGCTCGGGCCAAGAGGAGCAATTCCTTGAGTCGCTCGATTTGCGTGCAACTTGTCTTGGCGATGAACCCGCGGGCATGAGCAAAATGGACCTCCGGTTCGTCCGCAAGAAGGCTGAAATCCAAAACAGGACTGTCGTCGAAGCGTCGCATGCCGTACCCTTCCCCCCGGCTATCGGGGTAAACCGTCGCCACCACTTCTTCCTCCAACTCCAATTCTTTGATCCGCCAGGCCAAAGCGCCGGAAGCATTATCAATGGGAGGATCGGTCCGGGGTACGAACGCGACCTTGATGGCGTCTTCACCCTCCCCCAGACCCCAAACCTGTTCGACTTGGGCAACTTCATCCATCCGGCTACGCAAATGGGTGACGTAGGAAACCAGATCGGAACCGATCATCTTCATGACTTCCCAAATCGGTTCCCCCGAATGATGCTCGGTCTGCTTGGCAAAGGCCTGCATGAGAGTCACATCGAGCGGTGAGTTCAATTTGGCCATGGACTCGCGGTCCACGCCCAGCCACTCGGCGGTATCGTTCGGCCCGCGGCAGTCAAACCATTCCGCCGTCTCCAGCCAGGAACAAAACTCCTTGGTGTCTTCGTAGATTCCCATTTTTTGCAAAACCAAGGACAGCGAACAGGTCGGATCCATGTCGCGGGGAAACTGATGGTGGTCGAAATTATTAAGTTCCGGTTCATGCCGGTGTCCAACGTCCACCACCGCAACCTGGGGGTCAGCCAATTCGTCCTCGGTGGGGTCCCGGCGAAAGATGGAAACTGGAAAGCTTGAGATAAGCACGGCGCAGGCGAGGAACTCATCCTTGTGAGAACCTCCGGGGTGGGTAACGATGGATTGAATCATGGGGAGCCTACGCTGAACTTGGGAAATTCCATTGTCGAATTGAAAATGCACAGGAACAGGGAATAAAGCCAAAGATCTCCTTGTTACCTTTGGACTAATCCTATATGAGTTATCGTTTGGTCTGATTTTGGTGCGTGTGTGAATGGTGATTGCTTTGGGTGAAGCAGCCTCTTTGGACGCTCTGAAATATGATCCCGCCCCCATCTCTTCTTTTCAACATTTCCCATCGTGTTTAAATTAATCTATCGTAAATTCGGCAACCGGCTCCAAGTTAAGGACGATGTCCTATCCGGGCTTACCGTCGCGCTCGCCCTCGTGCCTGAAGCCGTGGCTTTTGCCATCATTGCGGGTGTCACGCCGATTATCGGTCTATACGCAGCCTTCATGGTTTGCTTGATCACTGCCTTCCTGGGAGGAAGACCGGGTATGATTTCCGGGGCGACCGGGGCCTTGGCCGTAATCATGGTGTCTTTCGTTATCCTGGGTAACGAACGCGGGGAAGCTCTCGGACTGGGCCCGGACATGGGTGTTCAGTATCTGTTTGCGGCTATTATTCTTATGGGGGTTATTCAAATCGGCTGTGGTTGCCTCAAGCTTGGACGCTTCGTTCGTCTGATCCCCCAGCCGGTGATGTTCGGGTTCGTCAATGGGTTGGCCATCGTGATCTTCGAAGCCCAATTTCCCATGTTCACCGAAGCGCCCACTGAGCCGGATTCGTCCTGGTTGCAAGGGAACGATCTTTATTTGATGGGCGGATTGATCGCCTTGACCATGGCGATCATTTTTCTCCTCCCCAAGTTGACCACTCAATTCCCCTCCTCTCTTGCCGCAATCGGAACGGTTAGTTTGATTGTCATCGGGTTGGACCTCGACACTTTGGTGGTCGGCGACATGGCTTCCATTGGAGGAGAGTTGCCCAGCCTCGTCACTTTTTCCATCCCCTTGGATTGGGAAACCCTGGTCTTTATCACACCCGTTGCGTTCATCCTAGCGGCCGTCGGTCTGATCGAGTCTCTTATGACTTTGACCTTGATCGACGAACTTACCGAGACCCGGGGCAACAGTACCCGGGAGTGCTTCGGTCAGGGGATCGCCAACGTGGTTACGGGATTCTTTGGTGGGATGGGCGGATGCGCCATGATTGGCCAAAGCATCATCAACATCCGCTCGGGCGGACGGGGCCGCTTGTCGGGAATTGCGGCGGGGCTTTTCCTGCTCGCCTTCATCCTCTTTGCCAGTTCGCTCATCGAACGGATCCCTTTGGCGGCCTTGACCGGGGTCATGTTCATGGTGGTGATCGGGACTTTCGAATGGTCAAGTATTCGAATCTTACGAAAGATCCCGAAGACCGATGCCTTCGTGATCATTCTTGTTTCGGCTATTACCGTGATCACCCACAACCTTGCCTTGGCGGTGATCAGCGGGGTGATTGTTTCGGCTCTCGGCTTTGCCTGGGAATCAGCCAAGCAAATTCATCGGGATTCCGGAGTTCGGGAAGACGGGACCAAGGTTTATTTTTTGCACGCCCCTCTCTTTTTCGGCTCGGTTACGGACTTTAATCTTGGTTTCACCCCTGCCGATGATCCGGACTCGGTCGTCGTGGACATGAAAGAATCCCGGGTGTGGGATCACTCGGGCCTGGAAGCAATTCACAAGCTCGGAGCCCGCTATCATTCCGTTGGCAAAACGGTCAAACTTCAGCACATCAGTCAGAACTGTAAAAATTTACTCGCGAAGGCCGGCAGCATGGTCGACGTCATCGTTTTGCCGGACGATCCAAGTTATCAGGTCGCCAACTTGAACAAAGCCGAAGAGGATTCAGAGGACAGCGAAAAGTAGACTCCTCCTCGAGCGTGGTACCGGCTGAAGTGGTTGTTTCTTCTTGAGGGGTGGGTCCGAATCAAGGCTGGAGCTCAACAAAGACCGGGCGATGGTCGGAGGCCATTTTTTCCTCCACGACCTTATGCGTGAAGTAGATAAAGGAAAGCCCTTTGCTCATGATGAAATCAATTTCCACCTTGGGGTTGCCCGAAGGGAAAGTATTCGTTTGCGAGTTCGTCAAAATTTGAAAACCCGAATCAATCAGTAGCCTGACCGATTGAGATTCGCGGCCTGCATTGAAATCACCCGCCAAGATCACCGGTCCCGTTTTCTTGCCAAGTTGCTTCAAGGGGGCTTCGCACTGGCTGAGCCTCAGGGTTT
>JAURNO010000525.1 GCA_030830145.1 Verrucomicrobiota bacterium | reverse complement strand
TGCCGAAGAGCTCATTTAAATAAATTCGCCATTAAGAGGGGAGGACTATGGATTCCTTTCGGGAAGGAGGAGAACTTCCGTTGCGTTGCCATCCCGAAACCTATCGAGGAGTTCCGGGTCAACGGGTACTCTCGTAATCGCTATGCTTCTCCACTTTGACTTGAGCGGAGTTAAAGGGAAGGGGTCTTCCACCTTGTATTGGGTTTTTAACACCCGGTAGATATCCTGCCCCAAAATTTCATGGGAAAAAAAATGATGCTCCGCTCGGCTGCCCATGTAGTGCCATTTGCCAATCAGTTTTCCTGTCGGCGTCATCAGGGATCGAAGCTGTTCGCCGCTCACTTCCTCTGCAAACCATTTGGGGGGAGCCTTGGTTGCAATGGCGCTTTTCTGGGCGATTTTTTTTCCACCAATCATTGAGCCGCCGACTAGAAGAACGGGAGAAACCGCAACCACCTTGGCGCCTGTCTTGACCGAATCGGGAACGGATTTGTTGGAGTGGCCACCGCAGGAGGAGAGCAGCAGACCGACGAGTAGGGGAGGGATCGTTTTCTTCATTTGATGCAAGGTAGAGAAAGCGGGAAACGGTATGCAGTTCAAGAGCTTTGGGTAAGTCATTGCGGTTCGGGCTTTCCTTTTTTTCGGAGGAATTGGATGGGGCCCTTGTGCTTAGGAACGACTACAGCCAGGTAGGTGCCGACTCCTTGCATTTGATTAAGATAAATCGTTTCTCCAAGGTCGGGATCGAGGATATGGACAAGCAAAGCGTTTTTTTCAGCGACGACGGACTCGAGCTTGGGGGTGACGTACATGCTGTCGGCCCGGATGGCGACGAGCATGATGTGTTTGTCAAAGTCGATAGCCAGTTTCTTGAGCAAAGGATCCTTGCTGGGCGGGGACGGGTTGGTCTTGCTGATCGTCCCCTTGGGAATCTTGCCCACGAACGCATCGTACTCAGCCTGGGTCTTGATGATTCGTTCGGTCGGGTCGGGGGCCTTTTTGCGGAATCCGGGGCCTATGTAGACGCGTCCCTCGAAGGATGCGACTATTGGTGTTTTTGCTCGGGTCTTTCCTTCGGTTTGGACGGGCAACCAAGTGAAGCGCCCCCAGTTCCTTCTTGGTGGCACGATGGGCAATGGCTTGTCCCCTGTCGCGGACTCAACCATGACTAGTGGACCACCTCTCCTGGGATCGGGAAATGCTCTGGTGACAAAACCGTCGGGCGACCAGGTGGGGTCGTCTCCGCGTCCTACCATGCGACGGTTCTTGCTATCGCTTCCGACCACCCAGACCTGAAAGGTTCCGGCAATCATTTGATCCCTCTGCGGGTTGGTAATCCCGGTGAACTTACTCATGTGAATCATTTCGACGCCTTCCCAATGAGCGATCCGTTTTCCGTCCGGCGACCAGGCGGGCACCTTTTGCTCGAATGGAGCTTTGATCTCGTGGTGGTAGTCCTTTTCAGGCTTGGAAACTAGCTTGGCTCCGCTTCCATCCAGAGCGCTCACCCAGACCCGCATCTCGCCGCTGCGGTTGGAGACGAATGCGATCCGGTCTCCTTGCGGAGAAATCACCGGCATGGCGTTGCTGTGCTTCAATTGCTCCTTGTCGGTAAAGAGCCTGCGGGCCTTGCCCGTTCGAACGTCGATGGCGTGGATTTGAGCATTGCGGGCGGGGTCTTGCTTGGGCTGGGGCTGCACCTTCATCCAGGCCAGTTGGTCCGAGTCAGGGAACCAGGAGGGGATTAGGTTCATGCCTTCCTTGACCAGGGTGCGGGCGTTTCGCCCGTCGGGATCCGAAATACGGATGGCCAGTCCATGCTCTATCTGTTCCACATAGGCTAATTTTTTACCGTCGGGCGAGCAACTTGGCATGCGGCATCCGTTCTTGGAAAAAGTGAGTTGGCGACTGTTCGTACCGTCCTCTTTCATCCGATAGAGCTGAAGGATCCCTTCTTCGTCAGTATGGCTGACGATCACTTCGCGTAACGCCGCTTGGGCATTGAGCGAAAAGCAAAGCAGTCCAACAAGAAGAGTCCTCACGAGGCGAGAAAAGGGCTTCATTGCAGCATGCATGGAGAACATAGAGAAGAAATCGATAACAAACTGTGACTAGGCTGTCAGTTCGAATGATTCACTTGCCTTGGTTGATGCCAATGAGTTTTCCGATCATCCGATCGCATGTCGGGTGGGAATGTTCGTCCCGGGAATTCGTGACCACGAGAAAAGCCCGGTCAATCTCAGGGGCTACCCAGGCAAGGGCATACCACATGGTGTTGCTTCCGCTGTGCGTAAGCACGGTGCCTTTTCCCCACGGGCGCTTGGTTACGTTCCATCCGCCCGCATAGGTTCCGTAGGGGGTAATCAATTTGTTCAAGGTCTTGCGATTGAGGCCGAGCTTGTTGCCACCGGGTAGTAGGGTGGCGAGAAATTTAGCCCAATCCTTGACCGAGCAATGCACCCGCCCAGCCGGGCCAAGGGCTTGTGCATTGTCGAATTGGCGGGGCCGCCACCCTTCGTCCGTCCGTACGTGTCCCCAGGGTTGATTTGTTTTTCCTGCGGAACCCGGAGGTCCGAAACCGGCCGACTTCATGCCAAGCGGATCGAAGATGCGCTTT
>JAURNO010000524.1 GCA_030830145.1 Verrucomicrobiota bacterium | reverse complement strand
TTTGGAAAAGGGGTTTGTGGTCGGCAGCCGTTCCCTGCCAGTCCTCGGTGGGGCGGGCGTGAGTGTTACTCCCGGGCAGGTCTCCACAACAGGCAGTGAATTCAGTGGATTGGCGAACTCGCTCTCCTCGACGCAAGTTCATTACGTCCGGGCGTATGCCGTCAACTCCGAGGGTACGGCCTATGGTCTCGAACAAAGCTTCGTAACCACGGGTTGGGGCAACAAACCGACCTGGACCGAAGCGGATTCCGGTTCGACCAAGGATTGGTGGACCAGTCCATGGTTCGGTAACTTTTTCCAGTCTTCCAATGGTTGGATCATGCATGAGAAGATGGGGTGGGTCTTTCCCGTCCAAAGCCAGACATCCGGGGTGTGGCTTTGGAAGAAAGGGGAGGGATGGTTATGGACGGATTCCGGTCTTTATCCGAGGCTGTATGGCCCTTCCTACGAGAGTTGGCTGTACTTTTACGGTGTGTGGAAGGGGCAGAAGCTTTTCTACTTTTACGATGAGCAACGATGGATCATTTCCGAGGAACAATGAGAAGAACAAGACTACGCCTTTTGATTCCCGGTCTTTTGCTATTGGCACTGGCCCAAGTTCTCCTTCAGCCTTGTGGAATCGCTCAAGAGGCGAAAATGGGGGCGGGAGCGGTCATTTTGGCCGAGCGGATCGATCCGGTGGTTTTTCGTGACGGTGAGAACGTTCGGATCGGGGATGGAAAACTGAAGGTGGGGTCTCTCTTGCCCGACGGCGTCTCGGTGGAGGCGGGACCAGGGAGAAGCGCTTTGCTTCTTTTGAGCAACGGGACGGTGGTCACGGTAACGGAAAATGCCAAGATGAAGATGAAGTCTTTCGAACAGGAAGCCTTCACCGCTGCCGGCAAGTCGATTAGTGATTTCAAGGAAGAGTTAAGCCCGTCCCGCACTTTGGTGGATTTGGAGGCCGGATCGCTCGTCGTGCAAACCAAGAAGTTGAGCCGAAAATCAAATTTCGAGATTTCCTCTCCGGTCGGTACTGCCGGCATTCGGGGAACCGAGTTCAAGATGGGCCTCGATGCCAGGAACGGCATTGAGTTGGACGTGACCGAATCGACGGTGGCTTTCGCCCCTGGCGGGAACGCTCCTTCTTTTCCAGTTTCCGAGGGCAATGGGCTGAGCGTGAGACCCGGTGGAGTGGCGACTCCGCGTCCGATCAATCCGGCTGCCGCCTTGCAGATTAGCTCGATCAATACGAGGGCTCAGGCTGCCGTTGGCTCCATTTCCGTATCGGTTGTCACTAATTCTATGAGCGAGGCGACGGATCGCCGGTCGGAACAAGAAAGCGAGGAGGAGTCTTCCGCTCCAAGCGAGCAGAAAAGCTCGATCGAGACTGAAGCTTCCGAGCAATTGATGGAGAACAATGTGAAGATCAGCCAAGCGAGGAAGACGGGGAAGATCGGCGAATGGACCGATCGGCTGTCCCGGTTGGGTCTGACCGTTGAGGAAACCAATCGTTTTTACGCTTTGGCCAAGTCCGATCAGATGAAGTTGCTTGGTGAACCAGGCCTCCTGCCCAAACGAATTCTTGCAATCGGCGAGCTTTTGCCGGCCGATGTCCACCTTTTTTACCAATACTCGGCGGAGGCCCGTTCGCGTATTTTGGCCTTGCCCGACCAAGGCTTGACCAGCCTCCTCAAACAAGCCGTTCCGGAAGGTCTCGTTCTCGAGACCCTTGATTTGAATTCAATCGCTCGTTCCCAAACCGGAGTTGACCAAAATGCGCCCGGACCCCAGGTGGACGATGCCCGGGCATTGAGCCTGGGAGAGAGCATCAAAGACTCGAGCTCGTCGCAAATTTTGGAGGAATTAGTGGAGCTCTCGGGTGGGGTTTTGACCGACGAAGTGATTCGTCAGGGTGAAGTCGCCGACCGACTGACGAGAGACTATCGACTTGGAGCCACCGACGGGGGCGGCTTGGCCCCCTTGGACTCGACCGAAGTTTTGACCAACCCTTTTTATCACGAGATCGCCACCTTGTACGGTGAGTTGGAAAGCGATCAATTGCTCGCGGGTTCCTCGACTGTCCTCGGAGGGAGAAATTTGGTCGTGGAAGCCAATTCTCAGGCTTTGTCTCCTTACTTTGCGGGTGCCGCGGGGCAGACGATCGTTGTAAGCGCCGGAGAGACCCTTGGTTTCGAGGGAGACTTTTCCTGGGCTCCGAAGCCCGGGGATGCCGCCCGCTTGGTCGTGATGAGTTCGGGGGAGATGCAGTTTGCACAGGGGATGACCTTGAAATCGGCCACCGGGGATTTGGTTCTTTCCTCGAGGGCGGACATGAACTTGAACGGGGTTGAATTGGACATTGCACGGGAAGCGGTGATTCGGGGCATGCGGGATGTATCCTTGGTCAATACGAGAATCGGGGCCGATTCGATGGCCACCGTCAAGGCGGTGCGCAATTTGAACGTGGATGGCTTGTCTTTCAGCCGGAATGTCTCGAGTATTTTGATGGAGGCGACCACGATTCGCTTGAGCAATTTGAACTTCCCCGCCTCCTCGATGGTTCGGCTCAACAGCCTGAAGGGGCCGATCGACGGAAGGTATCCGAACTTCGGAACGGCTGTTCCCATGGCCGATCAAATCGGCCGGGTGAACTTTCTCAAGAATGTGTCCTCAGGCGGAAATGCCTTGATTAATCGTCAGACTTTTGATCAATTTGGTGGGAATATAAGTATCGGAAAGATTCCGAAACCTTAAATTCTCAGGTCAACCCCAACCAAGTATGAAGTCTTTCAAATTCCTTTTATTGTTTACTGTATCCTTTGGCATGGGATCAATCTCGTCTTTGGGGCAATGGGCGGCCAAGGATGGGAATAAGTCCCAACCGAAAAAGTTCGAGGACTTTCATTCCAACTTGGGTCTGCAGGGGATTATCGAGTTGACCAACTCGCCGCGCAACTACCCTCCGGCAAGACCCGCTCCCGCCGCTCGTTTCGTGCCCAGTGGAAATCTTCAGTCCAATCCCGTTGTTTTGCCAAGTGGATCAGCGGACCGCAATCCGTCTGCTCCTTCCACGAGGAAAAGATGGGCTAAAAGCGAGCCGGTCGAAGAAGGAAAGCCATCTCCGGTAAGCGTGAGCGTCTTTGCCGGTAGTCGCCCCTATCATACCGACAATGTTTTGCGTTCGGAGTCCGGGGAGATGGATTCCGGAGTTTGGGAAAACACTTTGGGCGGTTCCATTACGGGGCAGCCTTTCAAGGTGGGGAATTACGTTTCTATGATCCCTCGTTTGGACTTGATCATGCAATGGGCGAATTACGGAGAAGACACTGTCAGTGATCTTTTGGATTACCGCTTTGGGATGATCAAAGGTGGCGTGGGGGTTTCCTTGCCCGGAGACTGGACTTTGAACGTGGCTCTCGAATATGACGTTTTGCACAGTCAATCATCAGGAGACCGGATGTTCGATGCAGTGGCTCCTTCCTTGCAATTGCAAAAGGTAGTGGGCCTTCGTGAAACCACCTTTTTGATGGTGGACGGAATGCTCAAGCTTTCCAATACGAATAGGGAGATCGATGTTTTGTTGCCCGGTATTTTTGCGGATGACGGGGATAACTTTCAGACGACCTTGAACCTGAGTCTGATCCAAACCTTCGGGGATAGCGGAAATTACGTGCTCATGCCGACTCTTGGTCTTACCCGCTCCGAATATCTTAAAAATACCCAGGACGGTCGGGCAGACTTGGTCTTTTCCGCTGGGATGAGCGGTATATGGCAAGCAACGGAATGGTTGAGCTTGCAGACTTTCGCCAACTATTCGACTCTTTCCACAAACAGCAAGGGAGATGCCGTCGGGGCGTCCACTTTCGATGCGTGGGACGTGGGGGTTTCGGTCACCGCAAGTCACTCCTTTTGAGGTTCAGCGGAGCCGGTTCCGGCTTCACTTCCTTCCTCCTTTTGTTGATGGTTTTCGCTTGGGTTGACTAAGTTTGTGGATGCAAACTGTAGGTTTGACCTTACGGACGTTCCTCTTTTGTATTCATTTATGAAAATATTCTTTCTGTGGTTGCTTGTATCCTCAGCATTCGTCGGACTCTTCGGCAAGAGCACCCATCTCGTGCTCAGAAGTCAAGGCGAGGGAGCCTTTTTCAAAACGGCCGAAGGAAACGCTGAGGCCGTATCACGGGCGAGTTTCCTTCCCGCAGATACTCGTCTGACCATCCGTCCGAGAAGTGGAATCGAGACCTTGCGGGCAGGGTATCAATTCCGTTTCGGTTCGAATACCAGCTTCACTCTCCGGGATGACGCCCTTCAACTGCACGAGGGTTCCATCATGATGCTTTCCCGGAAAATCGGGGAGTCGGTGGTGGTTTCGAGCCCCGAAACTGAAGTCAAGTTGTCCGGTATCGGAACCTGCATGACGGAGGTCGAACCCAACGGGGGGCTGAAATTGCTGTGCGTGCTGGGTAGAATCCTTATTTTCACGGATGCAGGAAAATTCGAGCTTCTCCCAGGTGAATTGGTTTTTGCAAAACCCGGTGACCTTGGAATGGGAGACAAGATCAACGTAAACCTTGGAACGGTGGTCGAGAGTTCTTATCTTCTTTCCGGATTCCCGAACTCTTCCTCGTTTGACAATTCCCTCTCCAATGTCGTGAAAGTCCAGAGGAACTACATCGGAAAGACCTACCGGGCCGAGGTCGGGAATGCAAAGGGTGCCAATACTTTCGAGGTTTTGCCCATCCCGGACGCAACCCCTGAGGATGCTTTCCCCTCCGTTCCTCCTGCCGTGGTCCAGCCCAGTTACGAAGTTTCCGAATCAAGTCCACTTGCCGAGCTTCTTGGTCGGGCTCCGAAGCGGTTGAAGAGTCCGGCAAAAGTGGAGGAGGGAAACCCTCTCGAACCACGCCCTTTCCCGAGCAGAATGCTCAGATCGAACTGAAAAGTTCCGATCTCTAATCCAGCACTCAAACTATGAATTTCCAATTTCCAGCCTTTCTCGCCTCCTCCGGCGGACACGATTATCTTTACGGTCTGTTCTTTTTGATCGTTGCCTTGGTGATTGGAGCGGCCACCCGACAATTCCTCAAGAAGGTTCCGTTGCCGTTTACGGTTCTTCTCCTGCTCATTGGTTTGGCCATGGGGGCTTTGAATCGGGAATATGGTCCGCACGGAAGTCAGCACGCCGACGATGCAGTTTCACATGAAACCCACGATCATGGGTTCTTTGGTGAGTTGTGGGCAAAAACCGTCGACACCTTGAGTGGAGCCATCACTTGGGGAGGCGACTTGGATGGCCACCTCATCCTTTACGTGTTCCTTCCCATCCTGATTTTCGAGGCTGGCTTTGCCTTGGACGTTCATACTTTCAAGAAATCTTTTCTCAATGCCTTCTATTTGGCGGGTCCGGGCATAGTCACGTCAACCGTGATGACGGGCTTGGCCTTCTATGGATTGGTGGCTGTATTCGGGGACTCGGGAGGAGTCCTTGCCGAATGGAGCGTTGAGACGGGGGCTTTCATATGGCTTTCGTCGATGCTGTTCGGGGCCGTGGTCAGCGCCACCGACCCGGTGGCGGTGGTGGCCTTGCTCAAAGAATTGGGGGCGAGCAAAAAGCTGGGGACCTTGATCGAGGGTGAATCGCTCCTCAACGATGGTACTGCAATCGTGGCTTTCGTTCTGCTTTTTGGGGTCGTAACTGGTTCTCAGGTAATGGTTACGGAGACCGGTGATTTCGATCTTGTCGGTTTCTTGGGGAACACCGCGGTCGGATTCGGTAAAATCGGGGCAGCCGGCGGTCTCTTGGGGGTTCTTCTAGGTCTTCTTGCGATCCTTTGGGTGCGCAAGGTTTTCAATGATCCTTTGATCGAAGTGACGGTCGTTCTCGTAACGTCCTTTGCGGTCTTTTTCATATGCGAACATTTCTTTCATGTTTCCGGCGTTCTTGGCTTGGTTGCCCTAGGCATCGTAATGGCCGGGGTGGGGAAGACGCGTATCAGTCCTGAGGTCGAGCATTTTATGCACGAGTTTTGGGAATTCATAGCTTTTGTCGCGAACGTCATCATTTTCATCGTGGTCGGAGTGGTGATTGCCCAAAAAATCGAACCATCTGGAATGGACTATGTTATTTTGGGTCTCGTTTATTTGATCATTCAC
>JAURNO010000523.1 GCA_030830145.1 Verrucomicrobiota bacterium | reverse complement strand
TTTTCTTTATCCGTGGGTTCCCGTTGGGCGGTCTGACCGTAGGTTTCGCTGAGCATGATTGTGCGGTGAAGAGCTTTGAGTTTCCAACCGTCTTCGACGAAGGAGGTGGCCAACCAATCTAAGAGCTCCGGATGGGAGGGGTCTTCGCCCAAGAAACCGAAGTCGTTGGCGCTTCCAACCAGGCCCTTGCCGAAGTGTTTCTGCCAAACACGGTTGACGATGACCCGCGTGGAAAGCGGATTATCCGGAGAAGCGATCCAATTGGCCAGAGCCAACCTTCGGCCCGTGGTGCCGTGCTGGGTGGGCTTGACTTTCGGGCTTGGCAATCCGAGCAAAGTAAGAAAAGCGGGGAAGGTTTCCTTTCTTTTTTTGCCGGGTATGAAAGTTCGGGCCGGTTGATCGGTCAGGTCCGTGGTGATGAAGGCTTGGGGCAATGCGGGTTTGGTACCAAGGCTTGCCAACTCGAGTTGGAGTTTCTCATATTTGCTTTTGAGTTCCTCGTCTTTCTCGAATTTTTTGTCCCATTTGGTCTTGGATCTTTTGTCGCGTACCTGGCGGTTGATCAGTTCCACGAGTTGTTGTTCGTAAGTCGATCGGTCCTCTGCTTTCTTGTAGAACATATCTTTAACGTCCTGCGGGAACTGTTTGACCACGTTTTTGATATCTCCTTGAAAGACCTCGTCCTCCATCTTGCGGATTTCATCACGGACCTGAATAGTTTTCTTCTCCCATTCCCTGAGCTTGGCCATGTCGCTTGCCTTGCCCAGTTTTTGGTCCTCTGGCCACCAGACACTTGAGAGGAAACTCTGCAGGGAATAGTAGTCTTTTTGGAGGATGGGGTCGAACTTGTGGTCGTGACACTGGGCACATCCCATCCCTAGTCCAAGAAAGACTTCACCCGTGACATTGGTCATCTCGTTGAGGATCAGTTCCCATTGCATACGGGCATTGCGCTGGTTCCATTCGTACACGCCATGTCGCAGGAAGCCCGTGGCGACCATGTGGTCGTAATCGTCCGGATTGATCTCGTCACCCGCCAACTGTTCACGGACAAATTGCTCGTAGGGTTTGTCCTCATTTAAACTTCGTGCGACATAATCCCGGTAGAGGTGGGAAGAGGGACGAAAGCCATCTGCCCGGTACCCGTCGGATTCGGCGAAGCGGACGACGTCGAGCCAATGAGTTGCCCATCTCTCGCCGTACGCTCGGTCGGCAAGCAATCGATCGATAAGTTCCATCTTGGCTGTAGCGGGATCTTTTTCCCATGACTGGACAAAGGCGTCGATTTCATCGGGGCCAGGAGGTAAACCCAGGAGATCGTAGTTGGCTCGACGAATGAATTCGTAGGGTCCGGCCTCCTTGGCCAAAGTCAGGGTTTGGCCCCTGAGTTTTCTTTGAACGAAGAAATCGATCGGGTTGCCCGGGCCATCAACCTTTCCTGATCGAAGGGGTTGAACAGCCCACCAATTCTTTTGCTCTTCGGAAAATTGATGGGAGTTGCTTGTCTCATCGGCTTCCATCGCCCGAACGGAATGAATTACAATGGTCGAGATCAAGCCGGCCAAGCTGAACAGAAGGGCTTTGCATAAATGGGTATGCATAGGATTAAAATAGTAAAAAAAAACATCGAGTGAAGTTTAAACATACTTGAATAGCCAAACTTATTTTGAAGTCTTTCTCGCCTGAAAAGTAATTTCATCTTTGTCTTTTTCCTTAATAAGACAAAGATAAGTAATGTTTTTTACATCAATATTCTCCTTCCTTTGATTCACTCTCACTTTCGCTCATCCATCTCTCATGAAAGATAAGAAAAATCTAACTGCTGGCCGTAGGAATTTCCTTCAAAGTGGTATGCTTGGGGCAGCCGGCGTCGGTCTTGCCGTTTCCTCGAATTCCTCCGTCGTGATGGCCGAAAACGACAAGGCAACGATCAAGCGTGAGGTTACGAATGAAGTGGATGTCCTCGTGGTTGGAGGAGGGACGGCAGGTGTAATTGCGGCCATACAGGCGGGGAGGGCGGGTGCCAAGACTCTCTTGGTCGAGAGAAACTTCCAGCTGGGCGGAGCGACGACAACGGGCGGGGTGGCTTTCCCGGGATTATTCGATGCCTGGGGGAAGCAGGTGATTGCGGGGATCGGTTGGGAACTGGTCAAAGAGAGTGTGGAGTTGGATGGTGGAAAGTTTCCCAATTTCGCCAAGGTTCCTCGAACTCACTGGATGAACCAGGTGCACGTCAACCAGTTCGTTTATGCCCTTTTGGCGGAGGAGAAATGCCGGGAAGCTAATGTGGAAATCGCTTATTACGAATTCCCCGAAGCGGTCGTCAAGACGGATGCCGGTTGGCAGGTCGATTGCATCGGTTTCGGGACGAGAAGACAGGTCAAGTGCAAGCAGATCATTGACTGTACGGGTGGAGCCGAGGTGGTGGGTCTACTTGGATTCGAGCGCCTGAGGGGAGAGGAAAGACAACCGGGGTCATACCTGTTCCAGTTGGGTGGCTCCCATGACCCCGCCAGCAAGCAATTGCACCGTTTGTACGTGCACGGGGCTGATTCGACCAATTCGCGTACTGCGACGCAAGCCAACCTGACGGGTAGAAAGTCGATTTTAGCAAGAGTTCGCAAAGACAAGAAACGCCTGATGCATTTGCAACCCGAGACGGGTTTTCGGGAAAGCTACCGAATCAAGGGTGAAACCTTGATCACCGTCCAGGACTACACTTCGGGCAAGCTTTTTGACGATGCCGTTTCCCATGCTTTTTACCCTGTCGACTTGCACACCAAAACCGGGGTTCGACCCAAACCGCTCAAGCGGGGGGTCGTTCCGTCCATCCCTCTCGGCGCCTTGGTCCCGAAAGGCAGTCGCAACTTGATCGTGGCGGGGCGTTGCGTGAGCAGTGATCGCCTCGCGAATTCGGGTTTGCGGGTGCAGGCATCCTGCATGGGCATGGGGCAGGCCGCCGCGGCGGCGGCAACCTTGGCGGTTCAAGGAAACACGACTCCTTCGGAAGTGCCCTTGACGCAGATTCATGGGTTGTTGAAGAAGCACGAAGCGATCATACCGGGTAAGGCCTGATCCGTAGTGTGAAAAAACGTCGTTTCGTATCCCTTTTCAACCTCCTGCTCTTTGCCGTGATGGCGGGGTCGGGTGTGTGGGCGTTCGCTCAGCCCTTTTCGATTCAGGTGATCGGTTTGCATGCTTTGACCGGCTTTATCTTCATTGCGGTGATCGGTTTGCATATTGCGAACAATTTCGTGCCCCTGAAGAAGTACTTGAAAAACCGGGTGGTGTGGTTGGTGTCGGGGCTTACGATTGCGTTGGGGGCTCTTTTTTATAT
>JAURNO010000032.1 GCA_030830145.1 Verrucomicrobiota bacterium | reverse complement strand
TTTCCGCAAACAGTGGAAGTATATTGATGCATAAAACACGCAAATGCATAAAAAAACTATGACTCAAGAATCGATCGACAAACCAAGGGCTACCCTCGAAAGGGAAAAAGAGCCTGAAAAGTCAAATTCCAAAGAGGATCCTTACAGCAAATGGAGAAAAGTAAAAATTTCCTCCGTATCGAGAGGCCCATTGACTCCAAACGAACTCTGGTTGAATTACGTCCGCCAATTGGACTCCAATGACGAAAGAGGCGCTTTTTTAACACCGGAAGACCTGCAAGCCGTGGACATCGCGTACATGCGCTTGCAATCATCGGATGGAGGAATCCCGAATGCACCGGGCAACCAAACTCGGTTGGCGAGCAACGCCGACGACGAATTCATCAAACGCAAAATTGCAATCGCCCTTGAAAGGGCACACATCGTTGCAATGAAAAGACAACCTGATTTCACCGTACTGAAAGACGGGCAACGAAAGTTCGTATCAGTAAAGGTTTTGGAGTACCAAAGAGGAGTGACATCAGGGAAATGCCTCGTTCTTCTTCCGCAGGGAAAAACCATTGAAAAGAACTTCAACAAAGAAAACATGTGGAAGGCGAAGGTCGAATTCTTTGATGGTGACAAAAGAAAGACGCAGACCATTTACGCCCGGGGGTTATGTATGAATGCAATCGCGGGGGAAGCGCGTCGCCAGTTCATAAAGGACTCGACTTATGATTACTCGGGAATCCAATTCAAGCCTTTGGGAAAACTTAAAAAAAATTCTTTATACCCCGTTTCAGATTCCCTGGATTACCCAGATCCAATGAATGCGCCGGTGGAAGAAGGTTTCCTCACGAAATTGAGCAAGTTGTTGGGAACCTGACATACTTGCTTGCCCTTCGGTTCGGGGAACGCATGGTGATTGAGCATGTTACCCGGAATCAAACAATTCGACTTGAGCGGACGAACGATCCTCGTGACCGGTGGATCCAAAGGCTTGGGCAAGGCCATGGCGGAAGGCTTTGCCTCGGCGGGGGCCAACCTTTTTCTCGTTAGCCGAAACCTCGAAGAAGCCACTGAGGCGGCTGAGGAAATCAAAGGAACTTATCCTATCGAAGCCGTGGGTCACGAGGCAGACGTGACTGATGAAGCGGCGGTCTCTGCAATGGTCAAGGAAGGCTTGAACCACTTCGGACAAATCGACGTTCTGGTCAACAACGCCGGCATTAACCGGCGGGGCCCAATCGAAGAGTTATCCTACGATGATTTCAAAGCCGTGCAGGAAATCAACGTCAACGGGGTTTGGCTTTGCGCTCGTGCCGTGCTTGGACACATGAAGGAACGAGGCATGGGCCGAATCATCAATTTGTCTAGTGCGTTGGGGTTGGTCGGAATCGCCAACCGCACCCCCTACACGGCAAGCAAGGGGGCCGTCACGCAAATGACGAGGGCTCTCAGTTTGGAATTGGCGGGGACGGGAATTACGGTCAATGCAATTTGCCCGGGCCCATTCCTGACCCCCATGAACGAATCGATCGCCCACACCGAAGACGGTATGAAATTCATCGTCGGAGCAACCGCGCTGAAACGCTGGGGCGAGCTACGAGAGATTCAAGGAGCGGCTATCTTTCTTGCATCCGATGCATCCAGTTACGTGACCGGAGCGATGCTTTCGGTGGACGGAGGTTGGACGGCGTCCTAGGCTCTCTTCAATTCAGGAAAGGGAAACTTCGCTCCCACCTTTTTCCGCGGAATCGAGGCAGGCCGCGAGAGTGCGTTGGGTCAGGCGAGTGACGTCGGGCCAATGGGAATCCGGTTCACCACCGAGGACAAGGTTGGAAAAGGTCCGGAAAAGCTTGGACTCCTGAGCGGTCGGGTGACTGCTCGAGTATTCCTCGGTCATGACCTGAGTTTCCCGGCGCTCCATGCGAAAATCGCAAACGTCGCAATCAAAGTCCGCATTGGATACGGTCTGTCCGATCCGGTTTCCGTAGAAAGGCAAGACGAAGTCATCGATTCGAATATTTCCTTTCGTACCGCTCAGGTGAGCGAGTTGCTGATGCTCGGTCAGGAAGGAACAGTAATAAGAAGCCGAAACGTCTCCATCGAACAGGATCTCGCCCGAGAACTCCGTTGGGACCGGCTTGGGGCTGTCCGCCCGCCCGGATGCATTGAGGAGGCGACCGGTAACGGCCCTCGGGACCTGATAATTCATCGCCCAGAGGATGAAGCGCAGGTTGTACCAACCGAGGTCGCCCATGCACCCCTGCGGTTCAAGATCACTGTGCATGCGGATGTTTTGGGTCAGAAACTCTTCGGGGGCGCAAAAACTAAACTGAGTCGCAATTCTGCGAAGCTTCCCAACGCTTTCCCCGTCATCCAAAGTTTTGCGAAGGTCCTTCAAACGGTCGCTGTGCATGAACATGACTCCGTCCATGAATTGTACGCCCGCTTCCTTGCACGCAGCCAGAATCTCATCGAGCTCGGCCAAGTCGATTCCGCATGGTTTCTCGCAAAGCAGATGCTTGCCCGCTTGAGCGGTTTTGATCGCCCACTCCGCCCGCAAACCTGTGGGCAAAGGAAGATAGATCGCGTCAATCTCGTCGCTGGCCAACATTTCCTCGTAGCTTCCGATGGCCTTGGCTCTGACCGGGTGAGGGACCTGTGCGCTGCAACGATCGATGAAATCCTGAGCCCGGGCAACGTCCCGACTGCCCACCGCTACCAATTCGGCATTGCCGGCATTCCGAATGGACTGCCAATTTTTTTGGGCGATTCCAGCGCTGCCAAGGATACCCCAACGACAATTTTTTTGACTCATATTCATTTGAAATTACGAGAAAACCAATTCAGGTCGAGCCTGAAGAAAGCATTACCCACAATGACAAACCTGATTTTCACTCACTCCAAACCCTTGACCTTTCCTTGTTCGTTGAGCAACTTGCACCCCATGATCATTCGCAAGCTCATCCTTTCCCTCTTGTTCACCACCTCGCTGGGCGTACTTTTTTCGGCCGAGAAAAACATCATCTTCTTCATCACTGATGACGAATCCCCCACCCTCGGTTGCTATGGAGACAAAATAGCCAAGACTCCCGCCATCGACGCCCTCGCCAAAGACGGAACCCTTTTTCTCAATGCCTTTGCCACGACCGCCAGTTGCTCGGCCAGTCGTTCGGTCGTAATGAGCGGCTTACACAACCACGCCAACGGCCAATACGGGCATCAGCATGCCTTTCACAAGTTCGCAAGTTATTACAACGTAATCGGTCTCTCCTTACCCTTGGCCATGTCGAACGCCGGTTACCGCACCGGGCATATTGGTAAATACCACGTCGCGCCGGAAGAGGTCTTTCACTACCAGACTTATCTCCGGGGAAACACCCGAAACGCCGTCTATATGGCCGAGCAATCGCGCGAATTCATAACCGAGCAAAACGACAAGCCGTTCTTTTTGTATTTCGCCACTTCGGATCCCCATCGTGGCGGAGGGAAAGACAAGAATTCAAAGCGCGAGCTCAAGCCCGATCTTTTTGGGAACAAGTCCGACCGCAAAGCTCACGACGGGGTCGAAGAAGTTTTTTACGACCCGAAAAAAGTGCCGATTCCCTCCTTCCTTCCCGACACCCCGGAAACCCGCGAGGAACTCGCCCAGTATTACCAAAGCGTTTCCCGAATCGACCAAGGGGTCGCCCGGTTGGTCAAGATCCTCAAGGAGGCCGATCTCTACGACAAAACGATGATCGTGTTTACCTCCGATCATGGGATGGCCTTTGCCGGTGGCAAGACCACCGTCTACGAGGGTGGATTGAAGGTCCCTTTCGTCGTTCGCAACCCTTATGAAAAAATCCGGGGGGTGCGGCACGAGGCTCTCATCAGTCATATCGACATAACCCCCAGCCTACTCGATTTTGCGGGTGGACTGGACACCAAAGCGAATCGCCCCAAGAAATGGACGGACCCGAACAAGTACTGGAAGGACAAACCCTACGTCGCCAAGGAGAACCGCGGGCAAGCTAAAAACTTGGCTGCTTACCATGGAAAATCCTGGGTACCCATCCTCGGAAAACCCGAAGAAGATCATTGGGAAACCGTCTTCGCCTCCCACACCTTTCACGAGATTCAGATGTACTATCCCATGCGGGTCGTACGGGACGATGAATACAAACTCATCTGGAACATCGCTCACCCCCTACCCTACCCCTTTGCTTCGGACCTGTGGGCAGCCAGCAGTTTTCAAGCTCAGTATAAGAAATCAATGAGCGCCCCCTACGGACAAAAAACGGTCCGAGAATACATTCACCGCCCGGAATTCGAGTTCTTCAAGATCGACGATGACCCCCATGAATCAAAGAATCTCGCAGGGAACCCCAAACATGCCGAAGCACTCGAACGCTACAAGAAGAAGTTGAA
>JAURNO010000522.1 GCA_030830145.1 Verrucomicrobiota bacterium | reverse complement strand
TTGCTTTCTTCTGAAATCCTTCGTTGTCCATTAATTGAATTTCGAACCCTCCTTGGACCGGGTTGTTCTTGTCGGTCCTGTAAAAAATTCCCGAATTAGCCCCAGCCGAGAGTTTGTATTCCAGGGTAAGTTCGAAGTCTGAAAACTCTTGCTTGGTCCACAGGTACCCCATCCCACGGATGCGTACTTTTCCATTCTTGTCCTTGGTTTTTTGCATTCGGCAAACCAACGACCCGTCTTTTTCGATTTCCCAGGAAGAGGGTGCGAACTCGAAGGGGGCGAGAGACTTTCCATTGAAGAGGATTCGTTCTTTGGCGCAGACGCCCGAAAGAATCGTCAACATAAGGCCGTAGCTTATTTTCTTTATCATGCTTTAAAACGATTGATGTGAAGATTTCGATTCTTTGCGCTTTGCGTTTTCGATCAAGCGAACAATTCGCGAATATTCGGCTTCGGCAAATCTATGGATTGGTTTCAAATAATGGCTTCGGTCGGGCGAAGATCAAGGTTTTGCGAAACCCCGCTTGACATTAGGGGCAAGCTGGGGAGACATTGTCCTTGTCGTGGGGTTTTCAACGGACCTAGCCTACAGTCTGCACTGTCGATTCCAATTCGGAGTCGGGCATTTGCTGCGGCGTACCGCCGCGGTCAGCCGATTGTCTCCTCCGAACGCTTGGGCAAGATGGAGGTGGCAAGCCACCATCCTTATCTTCCGGCTCAACCGGCGGTTGGCCTGCCAAAGCGTTCTTCGGACGTAGGTTTTGGAGACCCCGCGACACTCCATTGCTCTTGTTTGTCATTCGCTCGAAGGCCAAGTGTCCTTGTAATTGGCAAACTGAACCGTACCCGCTTCGGGCGAGCGCCGATTCCATGCCCATCATCGCAATGTCGTTGCGGATGGCACGCAAACGTCTTCTTTGCTTGCGGGGTAAACGCACTCCCTCGTTGACCACCAAACCGGTAACCTTTTGGCACTGGTGCCTCCCCATGCGTTTGGTCTTTTTCTCCGCCAAGCGGTAGCCAACCCGATGCACGATTTGCCTGACTTCATCATCGAGTTGAGCCGGCAGTTTTTTTCCCGAAAAGGTCATGTCGTCTGCATACCTGGTGTAGCCCAAGTCATGTTGCTTGGCTAATTCGCTGAGCAGTTCATCCCCTTGGTAAAAGGCCAGATTCGCCAGATGGGGACTTGTTGGAGCCCCTTGAGGCAGGTTTCCGTTCCGGCAGGTCAAGCGGATGATGGATTCGAGGACTCCCTCCTCGACGTCGTATCTCTTGTTCAAGACCGATCGAACCTTGCCAAGGTCCGTAGTGGGAAAGAAATCCTCAAGGTCGTAAGAGACGACCCAGGCCGAACCAGCATGAATTCTTGCATTCGTGAGAATGGAAAGCTCCGGGTAAAAACCATGGGCGGCGGAATGGGGAGGGGTTGCGTAGAGCAAGCGGTCGAGGAGTCTGCGCTGAACGAGTTTGAGAAAAGGCTTGGGGGCTTCGATCCAACGGGAGCGCCGCCTTCTTGTCTTGAGAGGGAAGCGATGATAGAGGTTTACCGCCTCACCGACCAATTGGGTCAACCGATTCGGGTCCAAGTCCAAAAGGTTTGCCAAGTCATCGCAGCCGTTCGTTGGGAGATTTGCCTTCGTCATGACAAGCCGCTTTTAATGGCTGGGGAGGTTCTCGCTTGTAATCTTGGCCAAGCCATGAGTCCGGTTTTTCAGTTTGGGGGCGATGAAGAACATAAGGGCCTTGCCTTGCATATCGGTAATCAACCAGGTGTGTCCCGCATAAGTGCCCCATTTAATCTCTTCTTGCGGATCAAGAGGGAAGTAGCTTCTTCTTTTCCCATCGAAGTTGATCCAATGGACATTAACGGGGAAATCCAGTTGGTTGGAAAACTCGATTACGATTTTAATGCCCGTACGCACCGACTTTGGAGCGGGCGTGTTCCGGCGAGTGCTCGTGAAGACTTTTAAGGTTTCTGATTCGATTCGATCATATCCACCTTGTGTGTTGATTATATGCGGTTCCTCCGTTTCCCATGATTCCTCTTCGTCATCAAGTGCGAACCAAAAGATCCAAATCCCCACCCCCACGACTATTAAAAAAGAAGTTACAGAACATCCGCCGCAACCTGATTGCTGTCCATGTTCGTCTTTTTTCCTAGAGGTTTCGAACCATCCGCTAGCTCGTTGTTTTGGGAGTTCGGGGAGATTGAGCCTTTGGAGGAACCCCTTGGATGCGGAAAAGGAAAAGTGTTCGTTTCCTTCGGCAGGGACACTTTCTCCGGTGATCGAATTGCGTCCTTTGTGGAGGGTTGTGTATTCTCCAGTCTGTGGGTTTAAGTGCGAAACCCCTTTTTTGTCCACCACTCGAAAAGTTCCCATGGTTCCTCGGCGGGTCCAGTGAATCCTTCCCCCTCCTTCGCAAAGCTCGCGAGCGGTGCGCAGTAACCGGTTGAAGATCATGTCGGATTGTCGCAGCGGCAACCCGCAACGCTCGGAGATATAGACGGAAATTTTTCTTCTTACCGAAAGGCCTTCCGGATCGCCCGACCATTGATCCGCCCATTTCGAGGAATAGGTTCTACGGTGTGCCTTGGCTGAAGCAGTCGTCGAGGACTTGAAAGTGAACCTTGGGCGATACCCTCCTTTTTTCCAATTGAACCGGAAACGAAAAGTCCCGAAGTGCGGGATAATCAAGCTCCAATGCCCCTTGTTGCTAGGAGAGAAGTGGTTCGTTACATCAGCAACGTAATCCCAAAAGCCATCAACGACTCCCGCCACTTCATCCGGCGATCTGCTCGTTTCGGTTGCAAGCTCGCCAATGACCTCGGCACTGGAGAAAATTTTCTTTCCCGAATCAATCAATCGTACGCCGGATTGCGGTTGAATGAATTGGGGGTTTTTGAAGATGGCGAATTCGCCGGTGTCGGACTTCTTTCCCGCCACCTGTTCCCTCGCCGAAACTTTCTGCTCGGGTCTCTTGTTCTGTTTCATCCGGAGTGAGTCGTCTAGCTTTGGGCCTTGGGAAGTCTGAGTTTCGGGGAGCGGGGTAGGTTCGGTTTTCTCCGCTTTGGGGACTTCTCTTTCGGCGGGTTGTTCGAGCGGTTCGGGTTCCTTCGGTTGTGGTTCGGTCTTTGGCGTAGGCTCTTCGGTTTTCTTTCCCGTTGAAGGTTCTTTCGGTTCGGCTTTCTCCTCCTGCTTGGAATAGCCGGGCGAGGAATAGGTCAACCCCTGATATTCGGGAGGCTTCGTCTTATTGGGTTCATCCTTCGGTGCCCCC
>JAURNO010000521.1 GCA_030830145.1 Verrucomicrobiota bacterium | reverse complement strand
TAGCAATCCCGGTTAAGCACAAACCGAGGCCAATCAGTAAGTCGTAGGCCAAGGCTCCGGTCATGGCCGCAGGTAATATTTCAAGAGGAAAGACTACTTTCTTCACGAAATTCGGTTGTCCCACGATAATGCCCGGAGAGGCTCCAATGATACCCGAAACCAGACCCAGCACGTTCAACCCCAAGAATATCCCGAGGGCATAATCCAAGGTCGATTCATCCGGGGAATCCGTAAACCTCCCCCCGAAAACCACCCCGAAGGCAAAGACATAAAGACTCAGCATGAGCAAGGGGTTCATGACCAACCAAAGAGCTCCAAGAACGCTCCCCCTGTGCCTGGACTTGACGTTCCTCAAGAGAAATTGCCAAAGCAACTCCCTGCGCTTGAATAGGCTGACAATTGGTTCCATTAAACTTACCAAACTATCAAAAGCTTGAAAAAGTACGAGAGCAATCAAGCACAATCAAGGCACAAGAACCCATTCGTCTTTCCCATAATCGAAAAAGACGGTTTTTTGTGGTGTTGATTGCAACTGATCGAAGTAAAGCCAACATGCCCTTTCACTCGAGTAAACAAACGGATAAACCGAAAAGTTTGTCCACCACCAACCGAGGTTGGACTGCCAAACCCAGAAGCTTTCCTGTCCGCTTTCCGGTAAATATAACCACCCATGAGAGGAATGATAATTCCAGTTTGAGGGAGCAGGGAGGAAAAAACCAAACCAGTCAGATTCCAACCAACCGCCATGACCGGTTTTTCGAGTTTGGCTCCAAACGGGCATGAAAGATTCCAGCCAACTTTTATGGTTTGCGATCCGAGTGTACACGGTTACGTCTCCGTAAGTGGAATCTGATGAACCGTAGGAAACGGCACCGACGATTCTCCATGCATCCGCTATTTTCATGAAGGCCGGCCCGCCACTGTCGCCAACCGCCGTGCTTGCCTCAAGGTCTACGGGTGTCGCGTCACTGGTACCTGGAGGAAGGTAATCGACAGCAGTTTCTCCTGTTCCCAGTCTGTTCGCGTTCAATTGAGGCGAATCAAAATCAATGGCCAAAAGCCCCCCCAGGTATTCGCTCGGGACATTCGCATCCTCCACTTGAACGACAACCCGGTCCAAAATATTGGCCCCCCCTACCCTCCTTTGGTTTGGAACGCCTTGCGAACCAGTCGTTCCGTTCACCAAATTACCAAACCCGCTGATAATCACCTTTGCGCCAATCGGTTCGACACCCTCAGCAGGCAATTTGGCCGGGTAAACTCCTAAAACTTCCCTCTCCAATAAAACGACAGCCAAATCCACTCCAAGCATATCACCGTCTCCTATTCCTCCTAGTTGAGAAAGGCGGGCCACCCATCCCGGATGTAAAACAACTTGTGACACCTGGTACTTTTGAGACTCCGCGGCTTCATCAAAAGGAGAATGTAAAATAAATTGCCAATTCGCTGGTTGCGGTGCGGGGCTTGAAAAAGTGTTTCTGAACAAATGAGCTGCCGTAACAACTACAGAAGGTGCAATCAAAGTCCCCGTTCCCAAAACCCCTTTATTGGAAAACAAAGCCCCGACGGGAGAAAAATCGGGAAACTGATCGGAAGATTCGTACGGAGAAGAGTTCATCCCCAAATCGTAATAGGGAAACCAGGTCGAGTTGTCTAACTTCCCTAGCCTACGCGTCGTTCCATTGGATGGAACGATCAGGCAACTCGACAAAGCGAATGCCCAAGCAAAAATGATTTTACTCCCCTTCTCGGGAAGGCTCGATGTTCGGCGGAGCACTGGGGGGTAAAATGTTTGGAGGTGGAGGAGGCGGAGGAAGATTAAGGAGGTCCAACTCGTTTTCGGTCACGGGAGTCGGAATTGGGTTTGGATCGGGAGTAGGAATCGATCCGGGAACCGAAGAAGAAGGCACGGAATTCACCGGACTTGGAGAAAGCGGACTAGCAGGAGAAGACGGTGCGGCAGGAGCTGGAACCCGTTGACCGGAATTAGGTCCCGGAAACCTTGGGGCGGCTCCTGGAAAAGCGGGGAACGGTCTTGGTGCAGGGGCCCTGGTACCAAGTGGAGATGGAACTGACCCTGAATTTGAAAAACCAGGTTGGCTTGGAAACTGTCTCGTATTGGCTACGGAAGGAGGCAATGCGGGTTTGAACTTTGGCACGGGTGGCATCACCTTGGGTTGTACGTTCGAACTGGTTGGTGGTGCTCTTGCGGGAATGGGGGAGGACTTGGACATCGAGGGAGCACCCAGGGAAGGGGCGCTGCTGGGGCCATACAGGTTGAGATTGAACTCAGGATGGTTTTTGTATGCGACGGTGAGGGTTTCGGATTCCTCATGAAAGGCCACCGCGCTGAACTCCTCAAAAGTTGAACCCCCAAGGGATATCCACTCACTAAAACGAGCCTGAACGTTGAAAAGGCAAAATCGAGGTTTTCCGTTTAAAAAGAAGTAACCGCGAAATTCCACTTCTTTGGAATGATCTTCCTGCTTGTTTGGTTTTTGAGCAAGATTTGGGGGACTGAAACTGGGTTTGGGAAATGAACGCTGTCGACTTTGGGTATTTGGATTCTTGAAGGGCGAAGGTTTCTGAGAAAACAAATAGCCCGAACTCGGGATAAAAAAAGGTGCGAATAGCAAGATGCGAAGGAAAAAGCGCATCTTCTTAACTTGTCAAAAAGATCAAAAAGTAGCAAGGGACAATCTTCTATGAACTGATAACGGAATAGAACCGGAACCCGAGGAAAATGGCTAACAAGGTTCCGAACAGATTTAAGCTCAGGTATAGGAAGGCGTGAGTCCAATGCCCCGTTTTAATGAAATTCATGAGATCCAAGCCAAAAGTCGAAAAAGTCGTAAAGCCTCCACAAACACCTACGATCCAAAAAGCTCGGAAGGTTTCCGCATTGGTCGAATTTTCCGTAAACCTTACGAAAAAGCCGATAAGAAAAGCTCCCGCAAGATTGACCACGAGGGTGGGCCAAGGAAGAAAGCTTTTCATGAGCAAGCCGACAAAAGCCCGTAAAACCGAACCGCAGGCACCACCTGCCGCAACGAAGAGGAAAAGCTTGAATCCCATGTGAGAAAATATCCGAACAAAGAAGTCGCTAGGACTTTTTTACATCCGTGCTTTCGGATTTTTTCTCATCTTCACTCTCGTCGTCGTTTTCATCCTGAAAATCTTCCGATTGTTCGTCGTCCGGTTCTTCAATCTCAGCTTCCTCGAGAGAGTTGAACCGCAAGACCCTTTGATGTTGAGGGAGAGGAGACAAGGTAACGATGATGAACCTGCCGTTAAGCTTTGGTTGATCATCGGGTTTACCGACGCCTTCCAGGTCCTTGATCGCCTGACGAACTAAGTTCATACCCAGATCAATGTGTTCCATCTCACGCCCTCTGAACATCAAGGTGATTTTCAGTTTGTTACCTTGATGGAGAAATTTTTCCGATCGACGAACTTTGGTTACGTAATCATGCTCTTCGATACGAGGACGGAATTTTGCCTCTTTAACTCTTTTGGAGGTTTTTTCCTTGTTCCTTTTGTTTTTACTCAGTTCGTACTTGTACTTGCCAAACTCCAAGATCCTGCAGACAGGGGGATGAGCGGAGGAAGCAACCTCGACCAAATCAAGGTAATGAGACTTAGCGATCTTCAAAGCTTCTTCGGGCGGCATGACGCCGAGCATTTCGCCATTAGGTCCTATGACACGGATTTCTCGAGCCCGTATCTTGTCGTTCTTCCTAATATAATCACGGTTATGATACCGTTTTTTGTTTTTTCCACCTGGTTTTTTTACCATGTGGTTATCTGAGGGTAGGGATGGTCAAAATAGTAATTAGAAAGTGAAGTTGAACCTTTAGTTAATGAAATTTTCGCTCAACTTAGGCAAGCCTAAATTTTCATCCTAGCGTTCACAAGTTGAAACTCTCGCCGCAACTGCAACTTGCCTTTGCATTGGGATTGGAAAATTTGAATCCTCCACCCACAAGTTTGTCGGAAAACTCCAGAGTCGTCCCACGCAGGTATAAAGCAGTCTTGGAGTCGACTAGCAAACGCGCTCCCTCGCTTAGTACCATGATATCCCCTGATTTGCCCGCGTCGACAAACTTCATTTTGTACGAAAGACCATTGCAGCCACCACCTGTTATGCGGATTCGAAGAAATTCCCCACTGCCCTCCCTTTGAATAAGTTGAGAAATCTTGTGAGCTGCAGGTTCAGTAACCTTCACTAATTTTTCGTTACCCTGGAGGAGTCCGGGCGGAAGTTCAGCCAAATCGTTCACAATTCTGAATATATGAAGATTTGAGATTCCCGCAACGCTGAGTTTGCCTTAGCGTAAAGTTTTACTTCTCGCAAAACTACGATCTCCTTCCAGAAAAAATTCCACGAAAGCTCTTGCTAATCCAGTTTTCGGAGGGGACATTCCATCAATGATTTTTTTTGCGCAAAGGGTGGGATTACCGGGTTTCATGAGAATCTCGCGATAGTACTCTTTCAATTCGTTTCTTTCTTCTTGCGTTGCTTCTCTTCTTTTCAATCCGACCAAGTTTAGCCCGCAAGCTCGGTTCCTCCCCGAAACAGTAACTTGAGGAGGCACGTCCGCCGAGATTTCGGCAAGGCCACCAATCATAGCGCCTTCGCCGACCCTCGTAAACTGATGCAAACCAGCCCCACCGCCCACGAATACGTCGGAACCAAGACTAACGTGCCCCCCAAGCAGGGCTCCATTGGCCAAAATAGTCCTGTCTCCTAGTTGACAATCATGTGCTGCGTGAGAATATCCCATAAGAAAGCAGTCTCGACCAATGACCGTGCGCCCATTCTCATACATCGATCTGTGTACGGTAACGCCCTCCCCTAACCTCGTTCCATCCCCGATAACGGTATCGGAAGAAATAGCGGGATCAAAGGACAAGTGCTGAGGATCCCCTCCCACCACGGAAAAATGCCCGACTCTTACCCCCTTACCCAAAAAAGTGGATTTTTTGAGGATCGCGTGAGAAGCAATCGAACACCCGTCTCCCACGCTCACCCCTGCCTCTATGATTGAATAAGCACCCACGGTTATGTTCGTTCCCAACTCGGATTCGGGATCGATGATTGCAGTTGAATGGATGGAATTGGACTTCATTGATCGTCCGGAAACATCTCCAACTGAGGTTCTTTGACTAAATCATAGGCCTTCATCAAACATAAGATCTGAAAAATCGATTTTCCATGGTAAGACTTGGATGGCAAGGACTGTCGCAGCAAGTTTTCCAGCATCGATCGCATCGTTAGAACACCATCCACGCCCAACCCCTTGAGCAAAGAAAAAGTTTCAATGAGTTTACCTTCGGATTTGGGCAAGGCGGGAACCACAAGCAAACGAAGGAATTCACCAAAGCCTGCTCCTGTCAAATCCGGACTTAACTTCAAAGATTCAGCGACGCGCTCATCCTTCGTCTCCTGCTTGAAATACTTGAGGATCCTCGCATCGCTCGCGAGAAGGGAATTTG
>JAURNO010000520.1 GCA_030830145.1 Verrucomicrobiota bacterium | reverse complement strand
GCCATGGCTGTTGCGGGAAATTCGACCGTCAAGGAACAACCTCCGCCGAGAACGATTATCAGTATAGACGAGACGCCCGAAGGACAAAAATACTATTGGGGGGAAGCGGAAATTGATCTTTCACAAGTCGGAACCGTCGTGAAAAAGAATCCCGAATGGAAGGTCTTCTTACGTGTTCACCCGAAGGTGACTCATGCGGTTGTACAAGATGTAATGAAGGAAGTCGGTAATGCCGGGCAAGCGGATATCATTTTTGGAACCTGGCAAGTCGCCGCGGGTCCACCATCCTAGGAGAAAGCGGTACGATAAATGGAAACTTTGAAAAAAATATTGGCGGATGAGGATACGGTGGACCTGACCCCGATGATCGACGTTACTTTCCTTCTGCTCATTTACTTCATGGTTACGACCATGCTCAAGCAACCCGAAGCCGAGCTCTCAATCCAATTACCGGGAAAACCTCAAAGTAGCGATCTCAAGCCAATGGAGATGTGTAAGGTAAAGATCGGCGACGAAGGAGAAGTTTACTTGAACGGATCTGAAATCGAGGATGGTACGGATTTCGAGATGCCTGATTTGGTTGGAAACCTCAAGCAACAGAAAGGGATGCGCGATCAATTGATAAGCTCCGGTGCCAAAACGAAAGCCGAAGCCGAACTGAAAGTTCAGATTGATTCATCCGGTATCGCGGAGCATCAGGCGGCCATAAGTGTTCTGAATGCATGCTCTGAAGCGGGCGTGAACAAGGTCACCTTTGGTTTCTAACGAGCTTTTTGGAGATTGGGCATGCCTACGGTCGTTACAAAATTTCTTCACACCCGAATGCGGGTCAATGATTTGGACCGTACCGTTGATTTTTACACCAAAGTATTTGGTTTGGAAGTTTCCCGACGCCACGAATCACCCCGGGGTTCCAAACTTGTTTTTCTTTCCGTGCCCAATAGCGAAGAAGAAATTGAAATCACTTACTTCCCTGGTTCTGGGAACGTCGAAGTTCAAGAGGATTTGATGCATCTTGCTTTTGAAGTAAACAGCATGGATGAATTCGCCGAGCACCTCGACCAAGTGGGCTATTCATTTAGTGATGGCCCGACTAAGAGTTCATCGGGTTCGGTCTTTGCCTTCGTAGATGCCCCGGAAGGCTATGAGGTCGAAGTAATCGAAAAGCCATAAGATACCTAAGTCTTTTTCGGCAAGTGGAAGGAAAGGTCCGCATAATTGTCCTGATGGGGGTATCCGGATGCGGCAAATCTCTTATTGGAACATCTTTGGCGAAAAGAATGGGCTTGGAGTTCATTGAAGGCGACGACTATCACAGTGCTGAAAATAAGGAAAAGATGGCGAAGGGTATTGCGTTAAACGATCAGGACAGAATGAGTTGGCTCCAAGAGTTAAGAAAGCTTTTCCAGGAAACCCGCACTCCGCTAGTTGCCAGTTGTTCGGCCCTCAAGAAAAGCTACCGGCGGATGATCGAACCGGACGGAGGAAACCTCCTTTTTGTACATTTGGATGCTCCCCAGGAAGTAATAGAAAGCCGAATCAGGTCCCGCCAAGGGCATTTTTTCGATCCGGTACTTTTAACTAGTCAGTTCGAGACGCTGGAGGGATTGGAGGACGATGAATCGGGTTTTGAAGTAAATGTTGTAAAGGATGAGCACTTAGTACTTGCCGAAATCATCTCTCGGTTAGACGATTGGTAGTCATGAACAAAGTGAAAAAATCAATCGTCCTTACATTTATGTTACCCATCACTCTCCTTTTTCTCTGCGGCTGCCAAAGCCACCTTACCCTTTTCGACGGAAAGAATCTTGATAATTGGGAGAGAACCGACTTTGCCGGAAAGGGAGAGGTCCGAATCGATGAAAACGGAAGCATGGTCCTGGAAATGGGAGCCGAGTTGAGTGGTGTTCACTGGAAGGGAAAGACTGAATTGCCCAAGATAAACTATGAAGTCACACTTCAAGCTAAGCGCACAATGGGGAACGATTTCTTTTGTGGTCTCACATTTCCCTTCAAGGATTCACATGCCACTTTGATCCTTGGAGGATGGGGCGGATCGTTGATTGGTATTTCAAGCTTGGATGATTTTGATGCATCGGAAAACGACACGGGAGACGCTTATGTCTTCGAGGACAAAAAATGGTACGACGTCAGGCTCCGTGTAACGGAAGAAAAACTACAAGTTTGGTTGGATGACAAAATGGTCATCGACTCCGACGTTGAAGGTCGGAAAGTGAGTATGCGATTCGGAGAGATCGAGATGTCCGTGCCCTTTGGCATTTGTACTTATGCCACGACGGGGGTGATCCGGGATATCAAGATCCAAAAACTTTGAGCATGGGTCTTGCCTTTTAGGCCGCCCTCTTTCGTTTTTTAAGAAGAATTACCCGAAGTCTCTCTGAGCCTCAATTGCCCGCAAGCTGCATCGATATCATGTCCTTTTTCCATGCGGAGAGTGACTCGAGGAGCGTCTCCTTGTTCCACCTTTTTATGAAAAGCCCGAATTTGAGCAATTTCAGGTCTTCTCCATTCTAAACCGTCCACTTGATTGTAGGGAATCAAGTTCACTTTGGCATTCAATCTTTTGGCGTGTTTGGCAAGGAGTTCCGCCTGCTTCAAATCGTCGTTGATCCCTTCAATTAGAATATATTCGAAGGTAATCATCTTCTTTCGTTCATTGATGAATTTTTCGCACGCATCAAGGAGGTCTTCGATGGGATACCGGTCATTGATCGGCATGATTTTTCGCCGGGTCTCATTGTCTCCTCCGTGCAGGGAGATTGCGAGGCGGATTTGGGCGGGGTATTTGGCCAGTTCCAATATTTTGGGAGCTAAACCGCTCGTTGAAAGCGTGAGATGCCTTGCACCGATTCCAAGCCCCTTGGGTGAAAGGATTTGATCGAGGGCAGGGAGCAGGGCAGGGAGATTGGCCAAGGGTTCGCCCATGCCCATGAAAACCAAGTTGTCGATCCGTTTCCCGGCTTCGTTACGGGCGAGCAGAACTTGACCGGTAATTTCCCCAGTCGTCAGGTTACGCTTCAAACCGTCCAAACCACTCGCACAAAATTTACAGCCCAGAGCGCATCCGACTTGCGTAGAGACGCAAAGCGTAAGGCGAGAAGAGCGCATGCCCCTGGAACCTTTGGTTGCAGGGATGAGCACGCTCTCGATCAATTGACCATCCCT
>JAURNO010000519.1 GCA_030830145.1 Verrucomicrobiota bacterium | reverse complement strand
GTCGTCCATGAAGGTACGCTGAAGGCCAAAGGTCATGCTTGTGTCCACGTTTAGTTTTCGGGAAAGCCGAAAGTTCGTTCCACGCGAATCATAACCGGTGTTCAACTGCTTGCCTATGTCCTTCCCTCCCTCCAGGTCTCCAAAAGAATGTTCGGTATGGGATACCTCGGCAAACCAATTCGGACTGTAAACGGTTCCATTTAGTCCTGCCGACCAAGAGTTTTCGGCAGAGGACAACCTTCCAAAAAAATGACCGCCTTGAACGACACCTGCGTTCGAAAAGCTTGGTTTGGCGGACAAAACGTTAACGACTCCCCCTACGGCATCCGCTCCGTATATGATCCCACCGGGACCCCGAAACACCTCAATCGATTCGGTGCCAAGTAATTCCACCGTACTCCAATACTGGTTGGGCCCGGAACGCATCGCGGAATGATTGAGTCGAATTCCATCTACCAGAAGAACGTTGTGGTAGCCGGTCAGTCCTCGGATGTAGGGAGAAGATTGCCCCAAGGCGGTTTTTTGGACCAAGACGGAAGGTATTCCGGTCAAGGCTTCGGGCATGGTCCTGACATGGTGTCGCAGGTCCCTTGCTTTCAAGCTGTCTATTGACCAAGGTGAGGACGCCCATGGTTCGGGGAATCCCCCTCTTGCCGTGACCACCATGGGAGATAATTCTTGGGTCGCATTTGATTCCTTTTGAGACAAGGCCTCAGATGAAAAAAGAACCAAGACCGCAAGAAGAACTGGAATTGGATTGTGAGATAAAAAGACTAGGTTCACGAATGATTGAGTTGAAGTTGGAACTAAAAGTAATCAGTGAATTGGTTTCAATCTTGGATTTTTGGCTAGCCCGAGAAAAATCAAACAACTCAAGCCAATCAATAAAACCGAGGTCCACCCGACCTGAGACGGTCCCAGAGTCGTGATGATCCAATAGCCCACGAAGGGTGCGGGTACCCCCCTGAGCCCAGTAAAGAAAGTGTGTACGCTCATATAACTCGATTCTCTTCCGGAGGGAGCGACCTTGGTGACCCACAAAGTCCAGGCCATCGTTCCTCCACCCGTGGCCCAGCCGATCAACCCTGCGGCCAGGCTAAGGAAGAGGAGGTCCTTCGTCTGGAAGTACAGGAACAAACCAACGAGGAAGAACATATTGATGGCAATCCGTACGAAGGCGAGGTTGAAGCGATCGAAAGCCCACCCCCATACCGGTATGCTGGCGACGCGGGTGAGCAGAGGAATGACCAGAGTAATGGCAAGCACCATGGTGTTGCTGGCATCGATTCCATAAGCCGGGTTGGCCAGGTACTCTATGCGCAAAGGAATGGTGACCAAGTTTCCAATGCCCATGAGCATCCAACCCGTCAGCATCCAGAAAAAAAGCCGGTCCTTCAAGGCATGCCTGAGATCCTGACCCAATCCTCCGGTCCCCTGTTTCAAGGGTAGGGAGGGAATCTTCAAATGATAGAAGGCGGTGCATAGGCAAAACAGAAAAACGACCACTGCGATCGGTCTGAAGTGGTTTAGGTCATCGTCGAGTAAACGGCCAATGAGCAGAGCGGTACCCGCTCCGACGATAGCGGAAAGCATGAGATTACCGGATATTTTCCTTCCCCGTTCTCCGGAGCGATAGTTTCGTGAGTACACGTGAACCATCAAGGATGGCACTTGTCCTGCAAGTATGCAGGCAGTCAGGACCCATCCCGTATAAACCCAGGCAGAGCTTGCGGAGGATGAAAGAAGGATGCCTGTGCCCGTTCCTACAGTAAGAAGGGCACAAATCCGGCTGACCGGAACTTTGCATTTTCCAATCAACAGAAGAAACCCGGGTGCCAGCAGGAAACCAAGACAGGAGCCTCCAGCAAGCAAAGACTTGGCAGTGTCGGAGGCTCCGAAATGACGGATCGCTACAAGTAAGACCGAGGAATAGAAGCTCGCCTCCACGATCCCGTTGAATAGGTTACGCCTGAGGTCGTACTTCTTCGTTTCCGAGGCGATCTGCTCCTCTTGATTGGTTCGGGGCTTCTTCATTACCCGCCTGTGGCGACGGGCTTTGTCCAAGCCTGTTTCTGCGTATCTTCGTTTTTTCTAATGCTGTCCTTCTAGATAATTTGCTTACCAAGCATATTGCCAACCGAGTATCCAGACAGAGTCAAGCTCGAGTTGTACGCCGTTGACGTTCTGACTGATCGGAGTTTCCCATTCGGCGGCAATGCGATGACCTTGCAAGCTACCATCTTGAAAATAGTAGTTGAGGCCCAAACCGAGAGTCGAGACATCGCGCCCTTGCGATTTTGGATCAAAGGCAGAAGACATGCTTTTCATCATCATCATTCTTGAGTCCTCGCCGTCTAAATCGCTTTGACTCAGGTAGTCGAACTTGACCGAAGCACTGATGGAGTCGGTAATCTTACGGGCACCCCAAAGGCTTCCCTCCAAGCGGTTCCCTAAATTATAATCCTGCTTATTATCGTTCATGCGAAGAACCCCACCGAGTTGAGCACCCCATGAGTAGTCTTCCGTTTGTCCGAGAAATGTAATGGCAGGATTGAAGTCCCAAGTGCCGGAACCAAGTTGCATACCGTAGCCCAAAAGATTGGAACCAGATTTCTCATCAATGGAACCAGTTGGCAGGCTTAAACCAAGATTCAGGTGTGCACGACGACCATGGTCCGTGGATAAAAGTTCATAGAGTCCGCCCAATTTAATGTCACTTAAGCCGCTAGATTCCATTTTCATACCACTTTGCATGCTCATTTCGTTATCCAGATAATTGATCATACCCATGAAAGTCCATTTGTCGGAAATGGCATGCATGGTTCCAAGCATATGCATGTCCATGGTCATTTCCTTTGGAAGCATGTTACCCATCATACTCATGGGATAAAGAGCAGCGGCTTGAGCTTTTGTAATATCGGAAGATCCGCTCTTGAGCCCCTTCATATCCATGGTCATGTAGCGGTAGGACACCATCCATTCCCCCATCTTGTGCATATGGTCTCCCATTACGGAAATAGGAGCATGCCCGTCTGGGCGGGAAGCGGTCCAGGGACCTTCGTGAGCAAGAGCGGGGCAGGCGAGGGTGAGAATAGCGAGAAATTTGAGAAATAGGTTGTTCATAATAATAGTTTTTAAATTGTGTAATAGTATACCGTTGTAGAATGGACGCATCCAAAGGACGGAGAATCCAAGCATTCCACAAAAGGGAAGATGCTTTGCGTCGATGTGAAAGAAAAGGAAAGTTAGGCTAAAAGCCGCGGTGGCGGCGTTTCCTTTTTTTCGAAAACGGGTAGGGGCGGTGGCGATACAACCGTAGTCTGATCGGAGATCAATGGATTGAAAAAGGAAACGGAAGAAACCTTTCCCTGATCCAAAGTTATTTTTTCCGAAGATAGTATGCTCGAGGAAAAAGCTTCTTTCGATTTGGTTCCTTGGTCCGTTACGAACTCACAACCCAGGCATCTATTTTGGCCATCGAATACGCGTTCCGCGGAAAGCAGAACCGAATTCGTTTCTTCGTAAAATTGATCGAACATATTTGCCCAAGCACCAAGTTGAAGAACGCCAAGGGGTAGGCCGCTCGCTGTAAAAGCGGCAATCAAGCTTAGAATGAAAATGGGCTTTCTTATCATGCAGTGCCGTTCACTTTTGTTCATTCCGACGGATCATTCAACTTGAAAAGGCAGAAAACTCTTCAAAAGAAAATGCGTTCGATCGTCCAGTAAGCTCCGATCGTAGCGAAGATTATCGAGGCGGGTGTAACAAAAAACTTTTGATAACTATCGGAGCAACGAATCAAGGACCTTTTACCGAAAAAGCGGATGATCCGAGGTTCAAATTGTAGAGCAGTTGAGAAAAGAATCAACCCAACATACCATAAGAACAGAATCACCAAGAGGAAGGAAGCGCTTTTGCTGAGTAGCAATGCAATGGTAGAAAAGAGAAAATAGTTGAAGCAGATCGGACTGAGAACATGTTTGCGGGATTTCTCTTCAAGTGCTGATAAAATAATGACGAGAGTTAGGAAGATGAAGATGACTGCGATTTGACCTATATCAACTCCAATGGTGAAACCCAGTAATTCGGAAAGGAAAGAGGGCGAGTCAGGATCCAAGGAGGACACGCCGGCGAAGCCGAGACCATGGATTAACCCGAAAATAAAAATGGATATTAGCCGAAAGTGTCGGTAGTCCTTGCGGTAAATGTTCTCAACGGCGATGTAAACGATGCTTAATGCAATTAATGGTTCGATGATTGTCGGGCTTATCTTGAGAAAATTAAGCGATGCCAAAGCGATGGTTATTGTGTGCGCGATGGTAAAGGTGGTAACCTGCAAAAGCAGGGGCTTGGTTTTTCTGCTGAACAAGAAAAGCCCGATTACAAAAAGGATGTGGTCAAGCCCTTCGGGCAGAACATGAACGAATCCCTTTCTTAGAAAGGAGAAAAAGGTGCTCGCGGTGTCACTTGCGACATTGCTTTGTGAATGTGCTCCCACCTTCGCAATCTCTTCTTTTCCCGCTGAGAAAAAGGTGGAAAGATCGAGAACGAAACTTTCCTCCCCAGGCCAAAGAACATTGACCCGCCTTTGTGGTTTTCCACCTAAAACATTGGTGAAGACCAAATCATAATCGGCCGAATCCAAGGCCTTGATCTGGTATGATTTTATCTCAGGGGTAAGTGTTCTTTCATGCGTCGCGCGGATTAACACGACGTCGCCATCGAGTTCAATGGTCTCATGTTCTTTTGCAAGAAACTCGAATCGAAATTCCGGAAAAAACCATTCTTCCGAGCCAAACCTTATCCGCAAAGCCTTTTGAATGAGGTTTCGGGCCTGGTCCGTGAGCGCCTTTTTTTCTTGGCTGTTGAGTTTGGCAAAGGCTTCCTTTTCCAAAAAAGGTACATCTTCGGGATCCTCGGCAAAACACCTGGGATCAACCTCGATTGTAATTGAAGCCG
>JAURNO010000518.1 GCA_030830145.1 Verrucomicrobiota bacterium | reverse complement strand
GGATGGGCCGCAACGAGACGCTCAACGATGGGCCCGTGTTGCAGGCCGCTCACAAGGCCTACGGCGAAAGCGGTGGAAGCATGAAAGCGTTGCTCGTCTCTCTTCTCACTTCGGACGCGTTTCTCTACCGCAAGGTCGGGCGCTAGGTGAAGGGCTTGTCTTTTGGCTACCTAAAAAAAAGTGGTCAAATTCAACTTCCATATTTGCAAAAGCTTCCAAATGCGGAAAAAATGAGTACATTAGTATTTTAAATTTCATTCCTTTTATGTAATTTTACTCTCATGAAACTTTCACGCAGGCAGTTCATCTCAACCAGTGGTGCAACTTTGGCTTTGCCTTTCATGCCTTCTCTTTCGGGAGCCGCCAACAAGGCTTTGCTCCCGAACAAGAAGTTGGTTATGATGTATATTCCGAACGGGATTCTGCGCCGCTACTTTTTTCCGGGTGAGGAAGACGCCGTTCTGCCTGGTTTCGTCGGCGGATTCAATGCGGACAAGTTAAAGAACGACAAGCGAATCCTGAACAAACCGGGAATCTATCCGCTTGAGTTTACTTCCACGATGCGACCTTTAGAAAAGCATAAGGAAGACATAACCATGGTCACTGGCCTGGACCGATCGTTCAAGCATGGTCAGGACGTTCATGCCCAGGGAGCCTCTTGCTACCTGACGAGCGTTTCCCCCGAACAGGCGGCTGAGAAGGGGATGAGGCATCCCAATGGACGTAGCTTGGACCAAGTCATCGGAGACAAGGTAGGTCACACCTCCGTTTACAATACCTTGGAGATCAGTTGCAATGGATTCACGGGGGGCAAGGAAGACATTTACTTCGATAACATTTCCTGGTACGGACCAGGTAAGATCGCCCCTTCGATCAAAAACCCCCGCAAACTTTACGACCGTTTGTTCATGGCGGATTCATACCGCAACCACGTCCAGGACGTGACCGACTTGATTCTGGCCGATACGAAAAGCATTGCCCGTAAGCTCGGCAACCAGGACAAGGATACCTTGGATGGTTTCGTATCCATGATACGCGAGATTGAATTGCGGATCGAAAAACTCGAAAAAATGATTTCGGGAGCTGACGTCAACCAACCTTCCAATGAAATCTTACCCCGGGGCGAATACATCAGGCTGCAAGCCGACCTGATGCTGGCCGCCTTGCAGATGGGAATTACAAACGTGAGCACTTTTATGATCGGTCCCGAGCGGTGGGATGCTTCGCTCATGTACGAGGGTGTTTTCCCCAAGCCCGTGCAGCACCACAACATGACCCACAACCAGAAAAAAGAGGATGTGGCCAAGGAGTTGCAGAAGATCGATATTTTCCACCTCGAACAATTGTCCTACGTTATCACCCGCATGAAAGAGATCAAGGAATCGGATGGTACTTCCCTTTTCGAAAATTCTCTCCTCACTTATGGGGCGGGTCTGGGTGATGGGGCTACTCACCAGTTTTTCGATTTGCCCATGATCGTCGCAGGAAAGGGTCAAGGGCAGATCAAGCAAGGCCGCTTCATCAAGTGCAAGAGCGGCACCTTGAATTCCAACCTATGGCTCACCTTGGCCAACCTGATGGGTTTGGAAATCGATAGCTTTGCCGACGGCAATGCCGTGATTTCCGATTTGTGGACCTAGTCCATGCCTAGGCTTTTCCTTCGCTTGGTTCTTGCGGCGCTCTTGGCAGAGGGTCTTTTCTTCACTCTTGCAGCCAAAGACTACGAGTCTTTCCTCAAGCCTCTCTTTGAGCAAAACTGCGTCAAGTGTCACGGAGGAGAGAAGACCAAGGGAAAGGTCAACCTCAAGGGAATCGCAACCAAAGCCGATTTTTTGGCCAAGCCCGCCTTGATCAAGGAATTGATCGAAGTGATCGATTTTGGCGATATGCCTCCGGAGGAGGAGAAACCACTTTCGGACGAACAACGGGACAGAACCGTTCTGTTACTCAAAGATTTCATGCGGCAAGCGGTCGCAGGAGCCAAACGGGAAAAACCAAGACTCAGCCGGCTCAACCGTTTTCAATACAACAATTCTCTGAGGGATTTGTTCGGGATCCGGACCGACGTTTTCGAGCTCTCCGAAAAGATGATGACCCGTCATAACAATTACCTATCGTCGGCAGATCAGAAAATACCCGACTTGGTCCGGGCGTCCGCCAAGAACCGGGCCAAAGGATTCCGTGAAGTCCGACCGTTTCCCAAGGATTTGCGGGCCGCCCATGGGTTCGACAATCAATCCGACCAACTAACCCTTTCCCCTCTTCTTCTCGATACCTTTCTCAAGCTAAGCGTTTCCATTTTGCAAAGCCCTGACTTCAACGAGAAAACGGTCGGCATATGGAAGGAATTCTTTGCCGATCCCCAAAACCCGGATGATTTGGAAAAGGAAATCCGCGACCGCTTGAATCCTTTCCTCCGTCTGGCTTTCCGCTCCGCGGTGGAAAAAGAGATCGAGGACAGGTACGTCCGTTATGCCTACACTCAAGTGAAATCGGAGGAATCCTTCACTACGGGCATGAAAAAAGTCGCCTCGGCAATCCTTTCCTCTCCCTTGTTTCTTTTCCGTCACGAGACCGTGGTAAGGAACGATCCGTATGCCTTGGCTTCCAGCTTGTCCTATTCCCTATGGGGTAGTTGTCCGGACGCTGAACTCCTGAAAGCCGCTGAGGAAGGAAGATTGGCTGACCCAAAGGGTTTGGCCCTCGTAGTGGACGGCATGCTCAAGGACCCCAAGATCGAGAGGTTCCTGGACAGTTTTCCGTCTCAGTGGATGCAACTTGAAAATGCACTGGCGGCGACGCCCGACCCCAAGCTCAACCGTTACTTTTCAATCGATCAGACTTACCCCGCGAGCTTGCCCATGGTTCTCGAACCTTTGCTGTTGTTCGATGCTGTTTTTCTCGAAAACCGTCCCATTGCCGAGCTGATCAAACCATCTTTCGCTTACCGGAATGAATTTCTCGAAACTTGGTACGGAGGAGAACTCAAGCCCGGAGAGGAAGACCTGAAAAAGGCCATCGTGGTCAACGAGAACAAAAAGAAAAAAATCATCGAACTTGGAGAGCAGGTCGAAAGTAGAGAAAAGGAATTGGCTGCCTTGATCAATCCGGTCCGCAAGAAGATTTTGGCCGAACGGGCCGTGGATCATGATATTCTCGAACCAATCGACCTCCGGCCAGTCGCCGCGTGGGAGTTCGATGGAGACCTGAAGAGTTCGGTCGGTTCCTTCCCCCTTAAAAAGCATGGCAAGGTTGAATTCAGCGAGGGGATGGCCGTGATCGGAGCGAACTCCTACCTCCAAAGTCAGAATTTACCCTTCGACTTGAGGGCCAAGAGCCTTGAGGTTTGGTTTCTGCTCAAAAACCTCAATCAGAAGGGAGGAGGAGTGATGGGCATCCAGGGACCGGGCGATTTCTTCGATACCATCGTTTTGGGCGAAAGAATGGCCCGGCATTGGATTTCCGGGAGCAACGGCTTCAGCAGGACCGATGACTTTGCCGGTTCGAATCCCGAGGCTTCGGTCAACCGGATGATCCACCTCATC
>JAURNO010000517.1 GCA_030830145.1 Verrucomicrobiota bacterium | reverse complement strand
CGAACTCGATCACGCGCAGCCTTTGGTGTCCACGATCGATTTTGAGGTATTGAAACTTCCGCCTATCCGCTGCCCATCGCAATCGGGGCCAACGGAAATCGATCAGTCCGACCTCGGGTTTCACCTGTTCATTGGTGGAGAGGTCAAACCAGTTGAGCTCATAGGTCGTGAACGGATCACCGGGCAGGGGGTACTTCCTCGTATGTAGTTTGGCCGGCCCTCCTCCTTGGGGAGAGGATTCTACGAGATGGACCTCGCTGATCTCTCCCGGTTTTACGCGGAAGGAAATCAAGTGCTTTGAGTCCGGAGCCCAAAAAGCCTCCTTGTATTCATGCCCCTTCTTGCCGTCCTTGCTCAGTTGAAACTCGTCCCCATCTCCGGTTGGTTCCAAGAACAGATTGTGGTCGCGGACGAAGATCTTCCATTTTCCATCCGGTGAAAGTTTGCGACTGGGTCGGTAGAGCTTGGGCTTTTCCTCCTCTTTTGTTTTCTCTTCGGTTTTACCATGGCCTGAGGGAGGCTTGGCAACATTCAGTTGATGGGTCTTTCGGTTCCATTCGAAAGACTTTCCCTTGGCCCGGAAGAAGGCTTTGTTTTCGGACAGGTCGAATTGAAGTTGGTCGATCGGCAAGCGGTCCGCCTGAACGCCCTTGATTCCACTTTCAGAAAGGGCCACGGCTAGTTTTTTTTGATCGAACGCGGATTCGCGGGTTCCTTTTTGCAAGTCGACTAGAACATATTCTTTCACTCCCTTGGCCAGGTCGTTTCGGTACCATAAGTGGGAACCGTCCTCTGACCAATTCGGAACAATCCGTTCCTTGTATACCCTCGCGGCATGGACCATGCCTGTCCCGAAAATCGGGCCCGCGAGGAGCACGGCGACAAGAACGAAGGGCAAACGGGCCAAGGCTTGGGGAGGTTTATTCGTTGTATTCCCATTTTCGGGAGTGCCGCCTAGAGGCATAGATCGAATTGACCGGAGCGAGCCTTTGAGTTTTCTCATGGTGATAATGAAAGGCGGTATCATGACGGGAAGTTCGGACCCAAGCAGGGAAGTGGAAAAGGAAACCCTGAGATATTCGGGGAAATAGTTTTCATCGGTTTCCAAAGGAATGTGTGGTACTGCGAATGAGGCAACCATCAATCTCTTTGCAAAGCGCTTTAAAAAACGTTCTTTGGATCTATCACTTAGTCTTGGCCAAGAAAATCCCAACATGAAATACAGCGAATTTCACTACGAAAGAATTTCCGTGGAGGAGCAGAACGAACTGCTCCTCCAACGACTGGAGCGATTCAATAATGCGAAGTCGGGCGAGGAGCAGATTGTCGTGATTAAGGAAATGGACGAATCCTACAGGAAATATTCTTCCTATGCGTCCATTGCCAATTTGAATTTCAACCGCGACGTCCGCGATGAAGAGGCCAAGGCAGAGAAGGAATATTACGATTCGATCGGTCCGAATATGGCGGAAATCAACAACCGATGGGCGAAGGCCGTCGATGCCTCCCGCTTCAAGTCGGAAATTGGAAGGGAATTGGGCCAGACCTATTTGGACCAAATCGAGATGAGTTTGAAGATCTTCGACCCCAAGATCATGGACATGTTGCGCCAGGAAACGGATTTAAAAAGGGAATACACCGAGTTGCTTGCCGGAGCCCAAATAGAATTTCATGGATCGACCTACAACTTGTCCGGTTTGGGTCCCTTCCATAACCACAAGGACCGGGCGATCCGGAAGGAATCTTATGGGGTAAAATTCAAATGGTATGAAGAAAACGGCGAAGCCTTCGATGACCTCTACGACAAGTTGGTGAAACTTCGTCATCGAATGGCCACGACTCTCGGCTATGACAATTTCATCGAGTTGGCCTACTTGCGCATGGGGCGTTCGGATTACGGTCCCGAAGAAGTTGCGAGGTACCGCCGGCAAATCGTCGAAAGCGTGGTTCCGGTGGTTCACAAGCTACTGGAGCAAAAGAAAGGAATCCTTGGTTTGGACCATCTTTACTTTTACGACGTGATCAACTTCAAGGAGGGCGACCCCAAGCCGAAGGTTACCCCTGAGGAAATGGTGGCGGTTGCACAGCGGATGTATCATGAATTGTCTCCCGACATCGGGAAGTTTTTCGACCTCATGGTGGACGAGGAATTGTTGGATTTGGTGAATCGAGAAGGGAAGATGCCAGGCGGGTTTTGCACGAGTTTTCCCTCCTACAAGAGGCCATATGTGTTTTCTAATTTCAATGCGACCGATCAGGATGTGCTGGTCTTGACCCATGAAATCGGTCACGCCTATCAAAGTTATTCCAGTAGGAACCAGCCTTTGATCGGTTATCTGGGGCCTACCGCCGAGGCTGCGGAGATTCATTCCATGAGCATGGAGTTGATGACCTGGCCTTGGATGGATCAATTTTTCGGCGAGGGAGCGGAGCGCTTCAAGTACAAGCATCTTTCTGGCATTCTTTCCTTTCTGCCCTACGGGGCCTGCGTGGATCACTTCCAGCATTGGGTGTTCGAACATCCCGAAGCCACCCCAAAGGAGCGCAAAGAGCAATGGCTCGAACTGGAGTCCATTTATCTCCCTGACCGAGATTACGATGACTTTGCATTCCCCAAATCAGGAGGTTTTTGGCAAGCCCAGCTGCATATTTATCAATGCCCATTTTATTACGTCGATTACACTTTGGCTCAGACCTGCGCCATCCAGTACTGGATAAGAAACGAGGAGGATCCCGTAAAGACTTGGGACAGTTACGATAAACTGTGCCAGGCAGGAGGGAGCTTGCCCTTCACCGGATTGATCAAACTGGCTGAACTGAAATCACCGTTCGAGGAAGGCTGCCTGGAATCGATCGTGGAAAAAGTGGATGCCTGGTTGGAGGCAGTGAACGTGGCCGAACTGTAAACCGTTTTGCGTAACCCGGGCGGTGATCGTCGTTCGCCCGATTCGCAGCAAACTTTACTTTGGGGTCGTTGGCTTGCGGGTTCGCGGCGGTAGGCGCTTAACGATGGAGTGGGGTGGGTCCTCTGCCGGAACTTCAAGTTTCTTACGGTGCATGGCCAACTGTTTGCTTAGTCTTTTTTGCACTTTGGCCAAACCGGGTTGTCCATAGACGCTCTTCATTTCCGAAGGATCGGACTTCAGGTCGAACAGTTCCCACTGGTCGACGTCTTTCTCGTAGAAATGGATCAGTTTGTAGCGCCTGTCGGCCACCCCATAGTGGCGGCGCACATAGTGATAACCGGGGTATTCGTAGTAGTGATAATAAAAGCTCTTGCGCCAGTCCTTGGGGGTCTTGCCGTGGAGGACGGGAACGAGCGATCGTCCGTGCAAATCATCGGGGGTCTCGATGCCCGCGATTTCGCAAAAAGTTCCGGCAAAGTCGATTGGAGAAACGATGTCCCCGTTGCGACTGCCTGGTTTGACGACTCCGGGCCAACGAACGAGCATAGGCGTACGCAACGATTCCTCGTACATCCATCGCTTGTCGAACCACCCGTGCTCTCCAAGGTAAAAGCCCTGATCCGAGCAGTAGATCACAATGGTATCCTTTTCCAAGCCCGCTTCTTTGAGGTAACCGAGCATCCTCCCAACTCCGTCGTCCACCGAAGCAATGCAGCGCAGGTAATCCTTTACGTACCGCTGGTATTTCCACCGGACCAAGTCTTTACCCGTAAGCTTGGCCTCGGCAAGGGCTTTGTTTTTCGGGTTGTAAGCGGCGTCCCAAAGTTTCCTTTGTTCAGGGGTCAGGTTGCCGGGTGCATGCAATTTCAAGTCCCCGTGGTTCATGGTCTCCGCAATGGTCATGTCCTGCTGGTAGGCAGCGAGAGTTCGCCCCTTGTAATCATCGAAGAGGGTATCGGGTTCCGGCAAGGTGACGTCGTCGTATTTGTTTAGATACTTCGGGCCGGGTTGCCAGTTGCGATGGGGAGCCTTGTGCTGGTACATGAGCATGAAGGGTTTGTCTTTGTTCCGCTTGGTCTTCATCCAGTCGAGGGCCAGGTCGGTGATGACGTCGGTCGTGTATCCGATGTGCTTGATTACTTCGTCGTGCTTGCCGTCCCCGTCCGCATCGAGGCGCATGGGGGGGTTGTAGTAAGGGCCTTGCCCGATCAGAACTTCCGAATAGTCGTACCCTTGGGGAGACATGTGCGTCCCCAAGTGCCATTTGCCGACCACCGCCGTGGTGTAGCCCGCCTTGCGTAGGAGTTTGGGGAAGGTCTGCTGGGTCCCGTCGAACTTGTTTCCGTTTACCAAAAAGCCATTGGCATGAGAATACTTGCCGGTCTGGATGGCGGCCCGCATTGGCCCGCAGATGGAGTTGGTCACGTAGCACTGCTCGAAAAGCATACCGTCCCGGGCGAGCGAATCGATGTTCGGGGTAGGGCAGTGTTCCTTCAGCCAAGAATCATAGGCCCCGACCGCCTGGTAGGCATGATCGTCGGTGAAGATGAACAAAATGTTCGGGCGTTTGGCCGCACTCAATGAAAGGACGGTCGTGGCAAGGGTGAGAAAAAGAAATTTCATGTCTCGAACCTACCGACTCCGTTTCCTTGGTCAAGAGAGAGAAGACCTTTGCTTGATCTTTGTGTTGGTAGCTTCTTTTCCTTGCCGAAGTCTCTTTGTCCTCCTTTTGTCGAGGATGTCATTTGTAATTCAATCTTGGCATTCATGAAAAATAGCTTCCTTCCCGTCCTGTTTGCTTTCGAGCTTTGTCGTCTCCGGGCAAAGGAGTTTCGTGTTTGCATGAAGTACGTCGTAACTAAGTTCTCTTGTATTTTCCTTCTCGCTTTTTTTGTGCCCTCGATATTCTGGGGCAAGGTTCTGGAGGACTTCGATCAATCCGGTGGATTGGGGGCTCGTTGGACTGCGTCCCAGGGAATGTTGCTCGAAAGGGTCGGGGTAGTCCCCAGTGTCCGTCACGAAGGGGTGGCCGGACGCATGCTCAAGGTCAAGGCGGTGGCGGGTGGCTACTTTGCTTCCAAGTCGGACTTGCCCGATCCCCGCTT
>JAURNO010000031.1 GCA_030830145.1 Verrucomicrobiota bacterium | reverse complement strand
TGGTTTGGGGAATGAATAAAATTAAAGTTTTCTCTTAAAACGACTCTCAAAATCTCGGTTGGGAATTTCAAAATAAATGGGGCGACCTTTCGGACAAACATACGGGTTTCTACAACGAAGAAGACGGTTCGCCAAATCCATTATTTCATCATCAGAAAAATCGTCCTTGGTCTCATCTCGATAATTCGCCTGTCGTTCGAGGGCTTGACGGACTAAGGACTCGACTTGGAGAGAACCCCCATTTTCACGAGCAATTTCCAAAAAGTCACGCAAGTACCGAACGGCGTGTTCGGGATCAATCCAATGCGGACATGCTTCTAAACGGTAAAAATTCCGCCCAAACTCCTCCAGCACAAATCCCAGTTCGCGCAACCTTACAAGGCTTGATTCCAAACTTACCCGGTCAATCCCATCAAACTCAAGGGGTTCCGGTAATAAAAGAGATTGCGAGAGGACAAGGGTATGATCGCGCATACTGTCCTCTAATTGTTCAAAACGTACCCGCTCATAAGCCGCACTAGCGTGAAGTGCCACAACACCTTTGGGAGTCGAAAATATAGCTAAATCTCCGTGCGGACGATCAAGAAACCTCCATTCCGCACCAAAGTCTCTTCGCTTCCCCACCATGACTCGAGGAATGATGTCTCTACCAGAAGAGGGTGAAAGATTTTTCTTTCTTCCCATGTCTTCCAAAACAGGTTCATTATCTTTTATCGTTTTTTCTGTTGTAGACTGAGCACTGCCAAGGCTATTGGAATCGTGCTGCTTAATTGCAGAAGTTTTGTTAGTAGAAAAAAGCTCCCAAGCCTGGGCGTCGATTTTAGGGACTTGTCGACCATTTTCATCTTCATATTCAACAACTCGCGGCACGGAAGAGAGCTCGACTGATGGCGATGCCATTTTTTGGTTGTGCGACAATACGCTACTCAGAATAAAAGATCTAACCTTGGGCTCGTCCCGAAAACGAATTTCACGCTTCGAGGGATGTACATTCACATCGACTGCTGAAGGATCAATCTTCAGGAAAAGGATGGCTGGAGGGAACCTGCCCTTGGGTACAAAAGTGTGATAGGCTTCAATCACGGCGTAGGAAAGAGTTCGGCTGTCCACTGGCCTTCGGTTGACAAAGAATATCATCTCCTTACGGGTGGATCGACTTTGTCCTGGCTTCCCCAAAAGACCGGACAACAGCAAATCGTTGTCTTCCGAATTTATTGGTGCCAGGGATTCCGCGAAAGCACGACCAAAAATTTCCCGAACCCGATCAGCAGGACTATCACAAGCAGGGGATCGAAAAACGGTACGCCCCCCTTCAATAAGAGTAAAAGTAATAGCAGGATGTGCCAAAGCATATAGCTTGGCCATATGAATAAGGTGAGTTGCTTCGGTCACTTCGGTCTTTAAGAATTTTCGCCGACCAGGTACAGAGTTAAAGAGATGGGAAACCTCCACAAGTGTACCAGGAGGCATACCGCATTCCTTGCAGTGAATCATCTTTCCTCCGTTGATAAATATTTCGGTTCCTTCGGATAAGGCACTTGGGCGTGTCCGTAAAACAAACCGGCTGACGCTTCCAATCGATGGCAAGGCTTCACCGCGAAATCCAAATGTTCCAACCTTATTTAAATCACTCGCCTTTTGAATTTTACTCGTCGCATGTCGCTCCAAGGCAAGAAGGGCTTGATCTGCATTCATGCCCACGCCATCATCCTCTACCCTTAAATAAGACTTCCCGCCATTGCGAAATTCAATCTCTACCTTTTGGGCTCCGGCATCAATGCTGTTTTCAACTAACTCTTTGAGTACGGCAACTGGACGCTCAACCACTTCACCCGCGGCGATTTGGTTCGCTACTTGATCAGAAAGAATACGAATTTTGGGCATCTCTCTTCCGTAATCCCGAACCCACTGTTCGACAATGGGAAAAACTCAAAATTGATTGATGCTTGGGAAGCTTCAAATTCTTTGTCATAAGAAAAAGTTCCTTTCTTTAGATGCCAAACTACCTTAACAAACAATCCAGCCCCTACCTTAGGGAATTATCCGAACAACCCGTTAACTGGTACCCATGGGAAGAAGCGACTTTCCAAATGGCCAAGCAACTTGACAAACCAGTGATTGTTTCCATTGGTTACTCTTCCTGTCACTGGTGCCGTCAAATGTCACGGGAAAATTATGAGGATTCCTATATCGCCTCGATCATGAACCGTCATTTTGTTTGTGTAAAAGTAGACCGGGAAGAACGACCCGACTTGGACCTCCTTTACATGGAAGCCGCTCGGATGTTCAACCAATCTGCGGGATGGCCTTTGCACGCATTTTGTCTACCTGACGGATCTCCCTTTTGGTGCGGAACTTATTTCCCCAAAGAGGATAAAGGACAAGGAATTGCCCCATGGCCACAAGTGCTCATGCGTATTTCCGAGCATTTTCGTAACCAGCGTGAGGAATTAGTAGAAAACGGAAAAAACGCATTAGAAAACCTTGCCCACTCCAACAATTCCTCGCTATCCGATCCCAGGGAATGGATGCCTAGTACCCTCATTCAGGCTGGAGAAACTCTCTGTAAATCCCATGACAATGAATGGGGAGGGTTCACTCCGGCACCAAAGTTCCCCTCTCCCATGAAAATGGATTTCCTCTTATCTTTGGGAGAAGCTCAATCGGTTCGCAAAAACCTTGGATTATCTAAGGAATTTAACAAATGCCTTAAAAAAACTCTTGGAGCTATGGCCTCCGGAGGCTTATTTGACCATGTAAACGGAGGTTTTTTTCGCTACTGTTTGGATAGGAAGTGGCAATCTCCGCATTTTGAAAAAATGTTATCGGATAATGCCTTGCTAGTTTCTACCTATTCCCGAGCATGGAGAAAGTTTCAACTTCCACGAGATCGAAAAATAATCTTGAAAACTTTGGAATGGATCGAACGAGAAATGGGATGTGCGGAAAAAGGATTCGCCAGCTCTCTTTCAGCGGAAACCAATCAAATGGAAGGTGCTTACTACCTATGGACACAAAATGAGATTAGCGAAGTACTAGGTAAGCAAACGGGCAAAAAATTGGAAGATCTATGGGGGACCTTTGCTAAATCTCCAGAACCTCTTTTTCTACCCAGATTACTTGAGGATGACTTTTTTTCTAGCGAAAGACAGGAAGAATTTTTCAGAAAATTACGGCAGAATCGTGAAGAGCTAAGTGACCGTCCGCAACGCGATGAAAAACGATCCTGTTTTCAGCATGCCCTCCTCGTTCGAGCCTATTTGGACGCCGGTGTTGCCTTGGGTGATAAGAAATGGATAATTAAGGCCGAAAAATTACTTCTTTGGATGGAAGATACCTTCTCTCAACCGGATGGTTTAGTGCATGCCCTGCTGTATCCGGATGATAGTAAAAGCAATTGGGCTTTTCTTGAAGATTATTCACTTTGGGCAGAAGCGGCTCTGTCGTTTGCTA
>JAURNO010000516.1 GCA_030830145.1 Verrucomicrobiota bacterium | reverse complement strand
TTTCGGGGCAGGAGGCGTTTCGGCCTTCCGGCCTTCCATTTGGTTGAGTTCGGCTTGAATGGAGAGGAGGGCCTGCCTGACTTCGTCTCTGGCTTGCTCGTTGGCGGAGGCTTGGAAGAAGGGAAAAACACTCGTCAATAGACTTGCCAAAACAAATGGGCTTTTCACATTCATGCTCATTGGCCTTCGGGCAGGATGGAGAAACCGGCAGTTTCGGATTTTCCGTGAATCAAAAGCTCGGCCATGGACCGTTCCTTTTGACCGGGGGTCAGGTTTTTCATGTTTTTGATCAGGTCGAAGGATTCGCTGATCACTTGGTCCGGCTCGGAATTCGGAGTGATGACGGGAACGAAGGTCGCGTCGACAGTGGCGTCTCCCAGAACTTCGAAAGTAACTTGCGAAGTATCCCCCGTGAAATCCCCCCCCCAACCGGTGAACCGATAGCCATCTGAGGCGGAGGCGTTGAGGACGGCGGTTTCCCAACGGTAAAACTCACCGTACCCGGTGACACTCCCCCCGTTGGCGGGTATGAGGCTGCCACTCAAGACATAGGGTTGGTTGGCCTGAAACCAGGTCTTGTAGCGGTAGTCGTATAGGGTGGGCTGGGAACGACCGAGGTCGAGGTAAGACCATTCGCCTCGTTTATGGAGATAAAGCGAGGGGAAGGTATCCTTGTTCGTCCAAATCCAACCGAGGCGTTCGAAATGAAACCAAGTTCCGTCGGCCCCTTTTTCACTGACGTAGATCCAACCGAGGTTTTGGTGGTAGACCCAGGGGTAGAACTTGGCGAAGAAGAAACCAAACCAACCGACTTTGTTCCAACCGGCCACCACTTCGGCCCCCTCCGATAGAGAGGTCGCGGATTCGCCCGTCAGGTATTCGCTGATTAAAACGAGATAGGCGTAAGTTTCGCTTTGCAGAACTGGTTGGCCTTGAGGCAGGTCGGCGGGCGGACTCCCCCACCCTGTGACAACCTTGTAACTATCGCTCGTAGATACTTGAGCTTCGTAACCGGTCAAGGACTGCTCGAGCGAATAGACGCCCCCGAACAATGGTCGGGTCAGGAGAAGAAAACACAAAGCTACGGTGTATTTGGCCATTGGTAACAAGCCAAATAGAGTAGAATAGCTAAATGATTAGTCAAGCATCACATCCACCCTTTGAAACCCCGAACAGGCTCCGATCGTAAAAAGTTGAAAGGAGCACGGGAAGGTCGCGACGATCAACGCACCTCGCTTATAAAGGTGCGAAGACGTCGCTCCCTTCCCGGCACCAATCTAGCTTCCTTCCATGAAGCTGTCTTGCCCTAAGTCACGACTGCGCCCAAAGTGCCCAACAGGGTGGTCAAGGCTATGGCGATAACCGAGCCAAGAAACACCCCTTTCACCCAAAGCATGTTTTCGTTGGTAAAAGAATCCGAAGTCACGTAATCCCACATAATAATTTTCCTCCAAATGAATTTAAGATTTAAAAAACAACCCCTTTTTCGCATAGCTTGCGCCAACTTTTAAATCTTTCTGTTTTTTTTGCTTTTTGCATATTTTAGAAGCAGTTAGGCAGTAATTATACAGGCATTATTACTCGGATTCATCATAGGTTTGCATCGTTTTTATGAAGATTGGCAAAAGGCCGACACCTGATCAAAAAATGACCACTCTCTGCGGTCTCCTACCCTGTCCCCGAACAAAAGAAGGCGTTGCCATGGCCTTTCCATATCTCATTGCTCGCATTCGGTGAGGTTTGGTCAAAAATTTAAGTTTATCAAACCCTGCAAAACTTGTATTGGTAATGTTCATTGCAAAAACTTACCTCAGCGGCATGAAAATCACCTTGTTCACTTTCTCTTTCGCCTTTCTCCTTTGGGGATGCGGTCAGGAAGAACAACCTCCCGTTCCCGCTCCGCAAGTAAAGGAACCACCCGCAAGGGTGGACTTGCTCAAGTTGCAGATACGCGGAGATCTGGTTTACCTTCAAAATACGCAGATCCCTTTTACCGGTGAGGCCAAGTCTCATTACAAGGACGGGCAACTCCGAGCGGAGGCTCTCATCAAAAAGGGCGAACTCAAAAGCTTGAAACGCTGGTGGCCCAATGGGGCGACGGAATTGGAAATGGACTTCGGAAAAGGGACCGCGCCCTTTCGGCAACCCGAATCATACGAAGCATCCTCGTCTTTTGTTCTCGTTCCCTCACCTGCCGTCCAAAACCTGAAAAGCGTGGAAAGAGAAGTTCATTGGACGGCTCTGATCGCCAAGCATACCCGGGGTTTCTACAGTGAAGAATTACGGGCCAAGGTCGTTTCACGGTTGGCCGAAACCCCTCGACACCAAGCGGCTTTGTTGACGCCCTACCTGGAGGAGGGAAAAAACTCGGAACTGGGGGCAAGCTTTTCCTACCGAATTGAGACCAACGCAAGCGACGGAAGTCCCCGCTTGACGATCACTGCCCGTGCCAGGAGCGCGGAGGGAGCAAGAATCGTGGCTAACCTCGCGCAACGGGAATACGAAATTTTGAGCCTGTCCGATGAAAAGAGAAAACTCGAATTCGCCCGCCAAACCTTGGAAAGTCTTCTGACAAAAAGCATAGAGGAGGAAAAAAAAGTCATGAACGAAATAGCCGGCTTTAAAAATGCGAAGGGTTTGCCTTATTTGGAGGACAGCCAAAAAGCGTTGGAGGACAGCAAGAAACTATTCGCGTCGGAAATGAACGGGATCAAACTCGAGCTCATAAGAATCAGGCTCCAGCTCCGCCGGATATTGGAAATTCAAGGACGGGCTCGGACCAGCCAAAAGGCCCGCTCTTCCCAAGACCCGAACCAGGACGTGGCGGTCCTCAAGGAGTTTTGGGCCATCGATGACATTGCCAAGTACCGCAATTTACCGGCACTCAGGAAAACCTTGGACGAGCTCAACCGGGAGCGAATGACGTTCGACGACAATCTTTTGCGAAAACATCAGGGAAACATATCCGCCGCCGCCCAAAGCGATCCGGGGATAATCGAAAATGCGAGAGCAATCCTCCGGCAAGTCCAAGCGTTGAAGGAGGAGACCACCGCCGCCGTTCAAAGCCTCCAAGAAAAGTTCCGTCAATTGTCGTCCGACGAAAAGGAATTTGCCCTGGAACTGAATAAACTCCAGATGGAATCGGTTCGGATCGAGACATTCAAGGAGTCGCTTCTCCCCTACAAGCGCAAATTGGAGACAGCCAAGGAAAACACCCATGAGATTTACAAAAGGTTAAACGAGCTGAAAATCGAACAAGCTCTGCCCGGCGGACAGAAAGAAGGCCTGCAAAAGGAACGCGTGGCCGAACTCCCAAGCTCTCCTATCCCACTACAGCGTCCCCCCTCGCTTGAAGAAGCGCTCCTGAGCCAGAACTTGTCGGGCGGTCAAACGCCTTGGCTTCCCCATGGTTCCTTCCGCGCCTTTCACGAAAACGGAAAGAAAAAAATGGAAGGCGCCTACCAAGAAGGACGGAAAATGGGCACGTGGGTTCTTTACGATCAAACCGGGGAGGAAGTCGGTCGAAAATCGTTCGAGGGCGACGAGTCCACCGTTGATCGCCAAACAGCAGCAACTCGGACCGAAGCTGAAAGAACAAGCAGGCCTCAGTCTTCCGACGATTGACTCGTACTTGCTTTGCGGTTGATCATCGCCTGAAGGAGATAAGGATTTTCCTGCCTGTCCTCACTGTGTGAAATCCCTCCCAGGGGTTCCCATCCTTCGCTGATGGCTTCATTCACTTTTTCAGCCAGGGCCATGGACGCCGACTCCATGGCTCCGCCTCCCATCAAACCTTTGGTCGCATCTTCGACAATTACTTTGTATTGCATGTGTACTTTTCCTTTTTTGAAGGTTCTTGTTGTGGTCTTCGGATTGAAAACCTCTTCCGAGCGTTTTCCCATCATCACACCCTCGGTCTTTTTGTCCAATTACAATATGCAAAAGATTTTACACCCGAAAGCTTTCAATTCAGAAGCAAACCAGCCAAGCTCTTGAGCGTATGCCGATCCCTCCGCTTGACTGAAGCTCTTGATCAGGCTTAGGGTACGACATGAGAAAAACCATTCAGTCCTTCTTTCTTATCGCAGCTACCTTGGCGGTTCTTGGTCATTCCCTTCCGGCGCAAAGCCCAATCGAAGATTACAACGCAAGCAAGACTTACTCGGTCGGCAACCTAGTGCTAAGCGGGCAGGACTCCTACATGGCAATCAATACGGTTCCAACCGCAACACGTCCTCCCAACGCCACTTACTGGCAAAATCTCTCCGCCTCCGCGAGCAAGCTAAACGTACCCGTTGAAATCGTTCCCACCCCCTCCACCGAGACCATCCTAAACAGTCTCCCGAGTCCGGCGCCTCCCTCCAGCAGTGACAACAATCACACCTCCTTCATTTCAGCCTACAAATTGAACATGAACTACGCCACGGGATCCTTGGTTATCCTCGAGCAGAAAAGCTATCTGGCCCTGCAACCCGTTCCCGCCAACGTTTCACCCCCCAACTCCGCGTATTGGGCCGACTTGGCCACTGCTGCAAATCAATTGGGCATTCCTTTGGAAGAGGTACCCAGCAAGCCCATCCAAGAAATCCTCGGAGCCCTGCCGGGGTCTCCCCAAGCTCAGGCAAGCAAGTCCCCGGTCTCCGCCTATGATCCGAAGTGGAATTATTCCACGGGCTCTCTGGTTTTGGTCGGTTCGGATTCCTACATTGCTACACGCGATGTTCCCCTCGGCACTTCTCCTCCCAACTCGACTTATTGGACGAACCTGTCGGTCGCTGCGGGCAACCTGAGCAAACCAGTGGAGCAGGTGCCGACCCGCCCGACTGCGACTATTTTGGGATCGCTCCCTAGCAGCTCCCCCCCCCGAGTCAATTTCAGTGCGGCGGTAAA
>JAURNO010000515.1 GCA_030830145.1 Verrucomicrobiota bacterium | reverse complement strand
TTTGCAAGAATGGCGCCCCCACGAGGAATCGAACCTCGATCTACGGTTTAGGAAACCACTGTTTTATCCGTTAAACTATGGGGGCGGGTAGGCTCGCTTCGAAACGAAAAATAAGCATTCTTACAAACCTAGCAAAATGTGCGAGCCATTAATCCAGTTCGGGTTCATATCGTCCAACTGAGAGGCATCCAAAAGACTATTCTGCAACCGGGTCCTGATCACATTGGGGTCAACGTTGTTGAGTAAACTCCAATCGGGGTTCGCATGAGAGGCATCGGGGACTTTTGCATCGGTTTGAAAAACTGCTTCCCAGTAATCACTCATTCCATCGCCGTCCGTATCTTTTCTGAATGAAGTCAAATAGGCTCCACCGCTTCCGTCGTTGTAATAATTCTCCATTACCCCGGAAGGATCGTTCTGCAAACCATTAATGGGGGTAGCATAGAAAGCATATTGATCATACTGCGAACTCTCGTAGATGTAGACATTGCGAACCCGAATGTTCGAAAGGTTTTCCCATCCATCCATTACGCGGTATTCTAGCGTTAGCATGGTTCCTCTTAGATTAGTGATTCTAGAGGCATTCGTTTCTTTGCCAGCATCGGTGAATGAATAGCCCTTTACGGGATCAACGCTATCGGCAATCGGGGTTTGGGCAGAGGCAGTATATCCGGATCCATTTTTCAGGATATTCTGGAGCTGTTCGAGGGGCATCGTTTCCAAAACGCTGTAGACATGAATTTTGAGGGGTGTTTTAGTACCCTGGAATGAGCATGTCTCCATTTCGCCGCGATCAGTAACTTTGACGAATTCGTAGCCCTCCCCTATCCCATCTCCGTCCCAATCGGGGAAGCCGGGGTCGACAGACCAGTTGACGTTTTCGTCTTCTCCATAGACTCCCGGATCCACAAAATCATAGGCCGCAAGCAGCATGCGATGCTCTCCTTGGGCAAAACCAGTTGCATTGAACTCTTGCCCAGTAATCTCGTCGGTTTGGGTGGGTGGAGTTGGTGGCGGCCCGGTCGAGTTCGGAGCAAAGCGAAGAAAATCATGAATTACGGACTTGCCCATCATTGTCAAAGTCGGTGGAAGATTGTCACCAATTTTCAATTCTCTTGTCACGGTGTTGCCCACGTTGCCGGAGGAATCCGTTGCGGTTATGGTTACGATGTACCCGGGGTCGGTTCGTTTTACGGGAAAAACAATACCACTCACGGCACCTGGTGAAGGAGCATCATAACCGGTACCTCCGGGAAGGGTGTTTTGACCGTTTGGCTTGGTGATGGTTATGCTCCAAGTCAAATTAGTGTCGAAATTGTTGGCATCTTGGGCAGTCATATCGGACATCAAATAGTCCTTCACGCTCTGCTCGTCACGGACGTCGGGGTTCGAGGTACTAGTAGAATCGATGATTACAAGCTGCGTGGGCGGCAGACCCACCACAGGAGGCAAGGTGTCCTTAACGACAACATACCTAAGCAGCGGGCTTGCGGCATTCTCAGCAGAATCAGTGACGTCATAGCGAATTGTGTAGATTTGATCGAGCGAGGACAAATCCGTGGCAACCAAACCGGCAACCGAATTACCAATCTCAGTGAGAGATTTCGCAGCGTTGGTGATTGGATCAACCCGTAAAACAGAGGTTCCTCCCGTTCCCGATCCACTGAGGTCAACGAAACCCTGAAAAATCTTACGGTCTATTTTGTCGGTGACAGCACCTTCTTCCACCGCATCAAAAGCTCTTGTAACGAGAGTTTCGCTACCACCCTTCACATTGTATTGCCATGGATGCACGGAGCTTGAGACATCGGTGTAGGGAACTCCGCCTTCAGCCAAAACAAAGGTGTCTACACCGTCGGTAGAAGGTGAAAGCTCGAGTACGGGAGCAACCTCATCGAGAAAGCGAATCACTCGTGCATTCAAGATTTCGGCCGTTTCCCCACTCGATTGGGAGCAAGAGTAGCTTATGTAAAACTTATACGGGTTGCCATTGGTGTCCAAAACCTTGTTTACGGAAGACTGAACGGTAACAGGCAAAGTAGAGTCATTGCGGACATAGACTCCGGGGTCTTGAACCGTAACCCCCTGCAAGGTTACCTTGAAGGCACTGTGCCACACGTATGTTCTCCCCCAAGTGTCTTGGACCTCCACGGTCGTCTGACCAATGCCGGTATTGTCAAATTGATCGACTTGGGAGTACTTGAAGTAAAAATCATACGAGCTTCCGAAATCGCTCACGTATGGAGTCGTGTTATTGAAGCTTGAGGAACCGTAGTCATAACCGGCCAATTGGCTCAAGCTCGTTGAGATTTCAGTGGGAACGGGAACAGTCGGACTAGAGATGGCTTTCGTCGGATCATGATGAGAATTGAGAGCAATAGAGGGATTGGCCAGGTATTGGTGAGGAATAGCCGCCATGTCCGGGGCAGAAGTATCCTGAACGACCAAGTTCCTTTCTTTGACTCCTTTGTTACCGTTGGAATCAGTCGATTCATAAGAAATCTTGTAATTCCCCGTCTCCCAAAACCCTCTGTTTGCGATCGTGTCGAATATTTCTCCACCGGCCGGGTCCGTCAATATGTTCCCTTCCCCAATTGACTTTATGGATTTAACCAGTCCAAGAGCTGAATCGTAATTGTCGGTAATGACGGCCCCCGGATCAATGAAAGGGAAACCCGTCTGAATATTCAAAAAGTTAATTCCACCCGCATCGTTAAGAGTAATGACCGGGGGAGTCGTATCCACAATCCGAACCTCCCGATCCAAAGTAGCTTGGTTACCAAACTGGTCCGCGACCGAGTAACGAATTATGACTCTTTTGGACAGGTCCTCATTGCCGCTGGCATCGACATATTTAGCGTTTTGCAGATGATAATTCACTACGCTCGCATCAATGACGGAGGCCACGGAAGGGGCGGCGTCGGAATAGGCCACGGCACTCACCTTGTCATTCAAGTTAATGGGTGCGACTCCTGTCCCCAAATCCTTGTATGCCGTTATCCCGGGGTCAACAAAAGCAGTATTCACCTCATGGTACAGGGGGTTGTCCCCATGCATAATCATGGTTGGGCCACTGAAAGGAGAGTTCAGCAAAACCACCTGTCGAAAAACTTCCGATTGATTGCCGGCTTTGTCTTTCAACGAATACTTGAACCGAAAAGTTGCGTTGACGCTTGCTTGCAATTTGGCAACCGCGATCACTTCCTCGAAGGTAGTCGTAATAGCGTTGTAGGATTGTGAACCTGCGTCCGCAAGCACTTCCACTGTAACCTCGAATCTTCCGTCTTCCCATTCGATTGCACCATCCAAATTGTCGGAGGCAAAGGCACCGGGATCCTTGAAAACATTAGTGGAATTCAAGTCGACGTAGATGGGGTCGGATCCGTAAAGCGTGATCACCGGTGGATCGTTGTCAAAGACTCGAACCCATCGAGATTTGGGGGCGTTCATGTTTCCCGAAGGATCCGAAATTTGCTGATAGGTGAGTTGATAGAGACCGGCAACTTGCATATCGACAAGACCAAAGACGCTTTCCTCAGGACCATTGGAATAGCCCATATGCGATTCGATTTCTTGCTCTGAGTAGTAATTGTCGATCAAGGTAATACCGGGATCTACGAAAACACGGCCAACGCCCCCCTCTACGAGATAAGGAGTATCTTTAGTCTCACCATCCGAAAAAAGTACCAGAGGGCTCAAGTTATCGATAATTCTCACTGTTGGAGTCAAGCTAGTGGAAACCGGTTTTCCGCTCGGGTAGGCAATTTTTCGAATTTCCAAATCATCAACATACAAAGTCAGTTTTGTTTCCTGTCCGAGAATGGAATAATCAACGGAATTCGCGTTGTATACCTTCACCTTGGAACTCAGATCCTGTCCGTTGTAGGCGGAAGAAGAATACGATGGGTATTGACCGGAAGGGGTTGACAGAATTTTGAAGGGCCCATCATCCGCCACAGGATAAGAGGGGTATTTTCTTTTTACCAAATATTCTATTAATTCGGCGCTTTGGGAAAGTTTGTCGGAGGCAGCGTGGATATCGAGACTAGGAGGATTCAGAAAAAGAACGTCAACCGGTTCGGGAACGGAGAAAATCCCTCCAGTGACGGACGCTGGGGGTTTGGGGGATTCGATTTGAGGAGATGGGGTGGAAACAGTGACAGCGTACTGCATACTCTCGAAATCAAAACCTTCGGCCTGCCCTTCGATACTTTCGATGTCGAAGAAAATATCGCTCGCGACCTTGTGCACCACCTCCCAGTCCCCTCTCGCACCCGACATCAGGGAGGAAAAGGGATCAAGGGGAGAGTCATCGCTTTGCGAATCCGAAGCCAAATCGGGGAAAAGCTGATCAACCGTGGGCGGAACGTTTCCATCAATCAGCGCGGATCCATAAATGCTATTGAGATCCACAAGGGAGCCTGTCTCCACCGCTCGGGCCAAGCCCAATCTGGAAGACGCAACATGGACGGATTGGCCTGACAGCATAGTTTGGGCGTCTCCTTCGAGGTCGGTGAAGGTAATGTCTCCCGAAATCAAATTTACTCCCCCCGTAATATCTCCCGTAACCGGGTTTCGAACGGCCATGAACTGGAACATGGTTCCGCGAATTCCCGCCGTCCCCAGCGGACTGCTCAAGAGCATACTGGAACCTTTCTTCAATTTGGGCACTTTGACCACAAGTTCTCCAAAATCCAAATGAGCGAGGAATCTTGACTGACTAGGCTCCTCCTTCATTTTCGAAGGAAGAGGCATGTCGGATGAATTGAAAACCTTTTGAGAATATTCTCGAAGATAAAACCTTGTCCCGGGTTTTACGGTTACCAAAGTACCGTTCGAGAACAAAAGACCGACCGAACCATCCTTCCCAGTAACCAGAATCGATTTTTCCGAAATCTTTTTACCCACGGCAGTCGAGTCCAAATCGACCATGAATTCTTCCTCTAAGCTAAGGCAAGAAGCTTTTCCCTCCAATGAAACGACTAGAATCGTCGCACCGACTTCACCTGCGTAACTTCGAGCTAAAAAAGAAAAGAAAAACAGGCATATTGCCGAGAAGACACATAAAATCCAACCCTTTCCAGTAAAGGGATGATTACTCGGTTCGTCTGATAATTCCAAGGCAAAGACAGCATATCCCTCTTCCGCACCTTGCCGCAAGCGATTTTTAAGAGGATTCTCTTAAGAAATCTCCGATGAATAAGCAGACGCATCGAGCAGACTTTTCTCTGAAAAATCGTCCGAAGCTCTTACCTTAATCATCCATCCTCCCCCATACGGATCTTCGTTTACTTGCTCGGGAGAATCATTCAGTTCGTCATTGATCTCCAGCACTTCGCCGGCAATCGGCATATAGAGGTCGGAAGCGGCTTTTACCGACTCGACGAATCCAAAAACCGAATTTTGTTCGAATGAATCACCAGCGGACGGAAGTTCAACGAAAGTGACGTCTCCTAAACTGTCTTGAGCATGATGCGTAATTCCAACGGCATAAATGCCTTCGTCCTCCTTCTTTACCCATTCGTGATCACGGGTGTATAACAAGTCGTCTGGTATCTCACTCATTAGGGTCGCATATATCCATCCATCCCTTGCCTCAAGATAAAAAATTCACGAACCGATCTTTGTACCGGAAGGCACGACCGCATTCTTCACAACAACCAAGATTCCATCGCGAACGTAAACTCCAAGTTCCTCGTCGGACCAACCTTCTTCCACGCCATTGGGTGAGAGGGTGACATCCGAACCGATTTTGGCGTTTTTATCTATAATTGCATTTTCAATCGCCGATCGATCCCCTACTCCAACCCCAACGACATTGTTTACGGAATCCCCTAATTGAGAACGAGACTCTTCATTGCCGTGAAAAGAGTCGGCACCCATCATTACGACATTTTTAAATCGGCATTCATTCCCGACAACGGAACGGACACCAAGCATGCATCTGTCGAAAGAAGATCTCCCCACCATGCAACCACTGGCAACCGTGGTGCGGCGAACATTGCACTCATTGAGTTTGGCAGTTGGAAGAATGTCGGGATAATTGTAGATAGGATAATCCTCGTCGTAAAAATCAAAGGACGGAACCTCGTCGGTCAGTTGAAGGTTGGCCTCGAAAAAAGAGCGAACCGTACCGATATCCTCCCAATATCCATCAAACACATGAGACCTGATGTCCTTGTCTCCTACAAGTGAAGGAATGATCTCTTTCCCAAAGTCGGTGGACTCCCCTTCCAACGCTTCAAACATTGCATTGGCGTTAAAGACGTAAATCCCCATCGAAGCAAGACAGCGATCACCACTACCATCGGACGATTTCAATTCGGGGGGAACCAATCGCTCGATCACAGTGGGATCGGAAGGCTTTTCGACAAAGTCGACGATTTTGGCCTCGTCTCCCATTCTCAATAAGCCTAATCCCGATGCCTCCGACAAGGCGACGGGCTTAGCTGCAACCGTGACGTCGGCTCCACGCTCCAAATGTTCCTCCACCATTTTTGAAAAATCCATCCGATAAAGTTGATCGCCCGAAAGAATTACGAAAATGTCATCTGGATCGGCGTGGAAATGGATGAGGTTTCTTCGCACCGCATCCGCAGTTCCTTGATACCAATCATCACCATGCTCGGTCTGTTCTGCAGACAATATTTCAACAAAGCCTTTCCCGAAGCGGTCAAATCGATATGCGTCCTGAACATGCCTATGCAAAGACGCCGTATTGAACTGGCTGAGCAAATAAATACGATTGTAACCGGAATTCAGGCAGTTGCTGATTGGTATGTCGACCAACCTGTACTTGCCGGCAAGCGGGACGGCTGGCTTACAGCGTAGTTTCGTCAATGGATAAAGACGAGTACCTCGCCCCCCTCCCATAATTACACAATGTACTCTTCTCTTCATTTTTTTCTCGATTATTCTTGCTCGGGGCCAAGATTTATTAGTTTTACCTTTATGATGTGGAAATTGAAAGTTCGACTCGCGCAAACACAAAATGTAATGATGTGCATATTTATCCATTTTGAAGGTAGATAATTGCAATGAAGCTGCTTTTATAAACCAACTTACTTCCGGCATGGAATTTCAGCCAAATTTAGAGGGATTTCTTTCCAAATGTCCCGATAACGACATCATCGCCGTTTCGGCTGAATTCACGGCGGACGCAGAAACTCCGCTCTCCGCCTATGCCAAGCTTTCTTCCGAAAAACCCGCATTTCTCTTCGAGTCGGTCGTGGGGGGAGAGCAAGTCAGCAGGTTTTCCTTCGTCGGATTCGCACCTCGAAAAACGATCTCCTGCGGACCGTCAACGACCGAAATAAAGGAACGTGGAGAAACTTCGCGGAGTATTCCAACACCCGATGACCCACTGAAACTTATCGAAGATGAATTCTCCGGAGTTCGTTACCTGGGGGCGGCGGATGACACTCGTTTCTCGGGAGGTGCCGTTGGCTATATTTCTTACGAGTACGCAAACCGCATCGAGCCTTCGGTTGGCTTGCCGGAAGATGACCAACTCGGCCTACCCTTGCTTTTTTTCATGATCGCAGACTTGGTCCTTATCTTTGACCATGCCTGCCAGACCCTCACGATCTGTGCGAATGCTTACGTGGGGAGTGACCCGACAGAAGCCTACCAACGCTCGTGCG
>JAURNO010000514.1 GCA_030830145.1 Verrucomicrobiota bacterium | reverse complement strand
CTTCTCTTATGCGGGACGAAACGTCCGGATGGCGAAAGGACTTTCTCTGCGAATTTTTGGCTGTCCCAGGAACCATCCCCCGTTGGGAAGGCGTACGCGGCGAGCGCATGACCTATGCCCGCTACTTCGTTGATGGGCCGGAAAAGCCGCCCTATGAGTTTCTCTTCGATCTGAAGAATGATCCGAAGCAATTGACCAACCTTGCTCGGGAAAAGAATGATCACCCCCTACTCCAACGGATGCGCAATCGTTGTGACGAACTTGTCGCCGAGACCGGACCGGCGATGCAAGAAGTGGGAGAAACTCAGCGTAAATCAAGGAAGAAAAAATAAGCAGCCGTTACGTTAAAACTGCGCATGAGAATGGTTGAGGGTCTTGAATCCACCAGCAGGTTTTGCAATAAAACCTCTTCTTGTCAGAAACTTTTTCCGCTGATCCGATTTTCTAGTTTTTTCAAACAAACTTAAAATTATTTCATGAAAAGTCCTGCTATCGTAACTTTGGCACTCGTTGCCTTCTTCTCTCCTTCGTTCCCTATCTTCGGGAATCCGTTGGATAAGGAAATCCTCAACTTACAACCCAAGGGCGACGAGAATGGAGATGGTAAATTGTCCAAGGCGGAAAAGGGGGCTTTGAAACAGAGGATCATAAAACGTTTTCCCAGATCCGATGCCGATGGGGACGGGACTTTGTCCGAGAAGGAGTTGGAGAAGGTCATTAAGATAGCGACGGCCCGAGCCAAAACGCAAGGGGGACGAAAATCAGGCAAGGAAAACGACCAAGGCAAAAAACAAACGTCGCCCACTCATGCAAACGTGAAATATGGAGACCACGAGCGGAATGTTTTCGATATCTGGTTGGCCGAAAATTCCAAGCCAACCCCCCTGGCCATTTTTATTCATGGCGGAGGCTTTCGGGCCGGTAGCAAGGAAAAGCTAAGTCGGGATGTTTTGAAGAAACTTCTCAAGGCAGGCATTTCCGTGGCCTCGATCAATTATCGCTACCTGAGCATCGAGACTCCCTTACCCACTTCCCATCATGATGCCCGACGGGCCCTGCAGTTCATGCGCTCCAAGGCCAAGGAATGGAATCTGGACAAATCTCGGGTAGCCGCCTTCGGTGGCTCGGCGGGCGCTCAAATCTGCATGTGGTTGGCCTACTCGGACGACATGGCAAAACCCAAGAGCAAGGATCCCATTGAGCGGGAGTCCACCCGGTTGACCTGCGTGGCCACCACCGGGGGGCAGACCACGAACCAGACCGAATTCTGGAAAGAGATGATCACCGATCTCTTGGGCCCGAAAATCGAGGCCGAAGGTTTTGTCCGACCTCTTGGAGAATTGGTCGATCCGGAAAAAATACGCATGGCCACCTGGGGTACCAGTACCCTTGAGGAAATGAATCAAACCCTTTCCCTACACTCTGCTCTTTCCCTTGTTTCAGAGGATGACCCTCCCATCTTCATGAGTTACGGCATGCCACCTTCAGCCAAACCTCCCACGGACAGGAATCGATTGCGTGGTTGGCTCATCCATCACATCAACCTAGGTATCGCTCTGAAGAAAAAGACGGACGCCCTCAAACTGGAAGCCCATTTGAAATTCTCGGGCGCGGAATTGAAATACCCATCACAGGTCGAGTTCTTCGTGGACAAGTTGTCCGACTGACTCGATCCGCAGCCTCCCTCCCCTAGCCCACAAAAATCATGAAAAGCAAAAAGGTTGGAAGCGATCACTTTGGCGGATTGAGCCGCCGTGACGCCCTCAAAAGCGCCGCCGCGGCAAGCCTTGGAGTGGCTTCCGGAGCTTTTGCGGTTCCCAGTGGAAAAAGAAACCTAAATATTTCCGGAAAAGATTTCATCCGGGAGGAAAACTCAAAAAAAGGAACGCGGGACTGGAGGTTGACCAAAACAAAAACCGTGCCGGGGAAGATTAACAAGATTCTGGACAACGGACGCTGCCAAGCGATCGAAGGCTACTGCAACGCAAACAGCCTGCGGGCAGGCGAAAAGCTTAAGATCATGGTCAGTGCAAACCCGGCTTCGAACTTCAAGTTGGAGATCTTTCGTACCGGTTACTATGGAGGAACAGGCGCGAGGTTAATGAAGAGCTTTGATTCCCTTAAAGCCGGAACGCAACCTGATCCTCCAATCGGTGAGAACTACCTACGTGAATGCCAGTGGGAACCGACCGTCGAACTTGAAATACCCAAGAGCTGGCCGAGTGGTGTTTATCTTGGAAAGATGACCGCTCAACGAAGCGGAATCCAAAGCTACGTGATCTTTATCGTTCGCGACGACCGGCCGTGCGATTTTCTTTTTCAATGCAGTGATCTGACATGGTCGGCTTACAACCGTTGGCCCGCGGATTATTCGATCTATACCCCTCATGAGAAGGGCCACTCCACCACTGGCGTACCCAGTGGAACGGTGGGCTTCGATCGGCCGTATGGTCTTTTTACCCACCCGGTAAACAAAATGAAGAAGTCGGGTGGCAGTGGCGAATATTTGCCGTGGGAATTCCCTCTGGCTTTTTGGATGGAGAAGGAAGGATACGATGTATCCTATATTTCCAATGTCGATACGCACGCCGATCCGCAAGGGTTGCTTAGAACGAAGGGGTTTATTTCCGTGGGGCACGACGAGTACTGGAGTTTGGAAATGTACGATAATGTCCGCAAAGCCCGGGAGGAAGGTGTCAACCTCGCCTTCTTTGGAGGTAATTCCGTTCTTTGCGTCGCTCCTCTTTTACCCAATACCAGTGGGACCCCCAACCGAGCAACCCGTCGCGAAGGATGGTTCATGCCGGTGGAGGATGAAATTCCAGAAGCGGTCAAACGAAGACTACTCAACCGTCGAGACTTTGAAATGAACATGGGACCGGATGGCGCTCAGTTGATGGGAGGACGATTGGACAAAGATCAAAAGACCGGTCGCGGAATGGGCTCGGGTGATTGGACCTGCGCCATGCCGGAGCATTGGCTTTTTACGGGTACGGGAATGAAGAAAGGAGACTCCATCAAAGGTCTCTTGGGATGGGAGTGGCACGGAGCCCCTGCCATGGACCTGTCCGGCATGAATATCGTCGCGAGAGGCGATGCCACCATCAATGGAAAAACCGTGGGCCAATACAGCGCCACTGTCTACGATGGCCCCAAAGACAACGTGGTCTTCAATGCGGCCACCATCTGGT
>JAURNO010000513.1 GCA_030830145.1 Verrucomicrobiota bacterium | reverse complement strand
CGCTTACAACGAAGAAAGCAAGGTCTCCATGCCCAATTTGGAAAGGTTGGCCGAGCAGGGAATGCGCTTCACCGATGCACATTCCCCTTCTGCAGTCTGCGCCCCTACCCGTTACAGTGTCATGACCGGCAACTATCCCTGGCGGGGGCGCAACGAAAACGGAACATGGCTTTTCAACATGCCGAGCCAAGTGCTTCCGGAACAGAAAACAATTGGTCAACTCATGAAGAGCGCCGGTTACCAGACTGCGTTTCTGGGTAAGGTTCACCTGGGCGGAAAACCATTCAGTAAATCGACCGGGAAACCCAAGTTCAACATGAAGGGGGGTTTTCGGGATTTTGATTTTTCCAAACGGGTTGAAGATACCCCTGCCTCCCTTGGCTTCGACTATGCCTATGAGCTTCCGCAAGGCATACAGGGGTCTCCTTACATAGCTTTGGAGAATGGCATGCTCGTCGGAGGACCCGAAAATCTACGAGAATGGGAAAAGGGAACCTATGGCAAATCAGTGATCGAGTCGGACGGGTTTGGATCGATGGGGTGGGATTCTTCCGAAGCCGGTCCGATCTTGACCGAACGAGCGGTTTCCTTTCTCGGCCGACATTTTTCAGAAAATAAAAAGACCGGAATACGCAAGCCCTTCTTCATGCATTACTGTAGCCAGTCTTGCCACGTACCCCACACTCCCCCGGATGAGCTCGACGGCAAGCAAGTCAGAGGCGCTTCGCTTGACCCGCACTTGGATATGCTCGTGGAAGCCGATATCACGCTCGGCAAAATGATCGAAAAGTTGAAGGCGGCGGGAGAACTCGAAAATACGCTGATTATCTTCACGAGCGACAATGGAGGGTTATCCCGGGGAGCTCCTGGAAAAGAAAAAGGAAAACACAATTCGAACGCCGGCTTTCGTGGAAGCAAAGCTCAAATCTACGAGGGCGGGCACCGGATACCTTTTATCGCTCGTTGGGGAAATGGAAAAGAAGGTTCCCCCGTTGAGCCGAATACTACCTGTGATGCTCTGATTGGTTTACAGGACCTTTTTGCCACCTTCGCCAAGCTCACCACCCAGCCGATCGATGAGCGACATGGGCTGGACAGTCAGTCCTTCCTGGACGTCATGCTCGGCATAAAAGACGCACCTAGACGAAAATCTCTACTCGTTCAGGCAAACAACGGAAGCTTCGCTGGACAACAATCCAAGAAAATGCTTCGCGAAGATTCGTGGAAATTGATCGCCACCAAGGAACTGGTTCCAATCGAACTGTATGACCTGGCGCAGGATCCGATGGAAAGCACAGACCTGATTGGAGAGATCTCTCAGGAAAAAAGGGTAAAGCGGATGCGAGAGGAGCTAGTAAAGATTATGCAATCGAAGCGGAGTACTCTCCCTTATCGCATCAGTAGACAGAAAACGCCGGCCGTTCATGCCGCCGAATTATTCTCTCCTCGGGCGACTTTGCTCACCAAGCTGAAGCGGATCGAGAAAGGGAAAGCAGTCAAGTGGGGGAGGAAATTCAAAATTACCGGGGAAAGTCCGATCAGCCTTTCATTCGTCCCCGAGGATAATATCCTTTGGGATGCAAGCGGCTACAAGTTGATTGCAATACCCGTTCAAAATTGGACCAAAGGAGTAACCACCATCGAAGGAAGGCTAAACAACGGAAACCTGACTAGTTGGTCTCATCATGCAGTAGGGTTTGCCGTCGCCCCCTTTTGGGAACAAACCACCCTCGGCTTCCCTTTCCCCATGATCGAGGATCGATACAAGGGACCCGCATTATTCAATGATCAACTTGCTCGTCCAAACGGTCACCGCATTCACTGGCGCAAGTTCTTCCCGGAAGACTTGAGGGAAATAACTTTGGATATCTCCTCCTCGACTGGTCAAGTCGACCTCCTCGTCCACCCCCCTTTCTTGGCATGGCCGAACTCGGATGGGCTGAACAGGGCTTTGGAAAAACTCCCTTACCTCGACGAACTCGGACAAGTCAAAGCCGTTGATTGGCCGGGGAAAGCCAAGAGCATAACGGACGGACGCAAAACCATGACCGAACAACTCGAAGTGGCAAAAGTCAAAGCCAAGCAACGGAAGCTCAGTCGATACGGTGGTTGGGTCGACGGGCCTAAAATGAAAGGAACGGGAAGGTTCCGAACGGCAAAAGTAAACGGTAAGTGGTGGTTGATCGACCCGGACGGCTTCTTGTTTTTTTCGGTCGGCGCCTGCCTGACCGGCCACCGGGCGGAAACCTCAGCCGATCCGAAGCGGGGGGAGGGAAATTTCTTCAGTTACCTGCCCAAAGGAAAAGATTACCTGCAATGGACGGGGTTACGCAAAATCGGAGGCAAACGGTTCGTGAACTTTCCAGCCATGAATTACCAGCGGTATTTCGGCGAAAAGTGGAAATCCAAAATCAACCAGGGTATTCACGACCGCAATCGGGCATGGGGTTTGAATACCCTCGGTTGCTGGTCGGACGAAAGTTTGCAAAAGGAAGGCAAGACGCCCTACGTTCTGATCTCCTCGATTTGGTGGCAGGTTTGGGGGCATAGAAAATTCCCCTCCCCTTTCCGGCCGGATTTCCAAGCCGACGTCGAGAAGGGACTGCAAAAGTTGGCTTGGGCAAAGGACGATCCGTATTGCCTCGGAATCTTTATTGGGAACGAGCTCGAGTGGCCCGACCGCATCGGGCAGACCATTCTCAAAATGCCTCCCGGACACCCAACCAAAAAGTGGGCCTTCGAAGAGTTGCTCAAGCGAGGGAAGCCTACCTCCCCCGCAATAGCCAAGGATCTGGACGAGCTCTACCTTCCCTTTGTCCGGACTTTTTTCTCGAAGTGCAAGAATGCAGTGGAAAACGTTTTGCCCGGAACGCTTTATCTAGGATGCAGGACTCACAGAGGACCTAGTGTTTTGGGTCAGGGGGCTCTCGGTTCGGTCGATGTCTTTTCGGTTAACGTGTATGATTCAAGAGTACGGTCTTGGCAAGTCCCTCCCGAGGCGGACTTACCGATTATGGCGAGCGAATTTCATTTTGGAGCGGTCGACCGTGGTGTGCCGAGCCCCGGCTTGTCCGGGGCATGGGATCAACGGCAAAGAGCTTTGTCCTTTGCCCACTACCTCGCGTCCTCGCTTGCAGACCCCCGGTTTGTCGGCGTCCATTGGTTTCAGTGGATCGACCAATCGGCATCGGGACGCAAGGACAGGGAAAACCACCAGTGCGGATTTATCGACGTAGCGGGCCGCGAAAACCTCGAATTAGTTGACGTAACGACGGGGGCAACTGCAAAAATGTATCCAGCACGGCTCAAAGGTAAAAAAACGACGGAAGAAATTCTGGAGGAATTGTTGAGTAAATAATATCATTTTATCAGCCGAAAAACGGACCTAAAAAGAGGTTTCCCCCGCCTGCGGTTTCTTTTACTTGCACGCTTGTTGAAAATTGAAAAGATACGACAATCGAAAAGATGAACTCCCCAAAGGATCACCGAAACGCCGATAACACCGAAATGATCAGTGCAAGCGATGCTGCTTATATTTTGGGCTTCAAGCAAACCTCGCCCATCATGAATTACGCCAAGCAAGGCTTCCTGACTGCCCATGAATCACCAAGGAACAACCGAAAGTATTT
>JAURNO010000512.1 GCA_030830145.1 Verrucomicrobiota bacterium | reverse complement strand
GGTGGTTTTCCAAATGGACCTTGCCGGAGGTCGAGCAATTGACGGATAGTCCGTCGGATTGCAATTCAGCCGAAGTCAATTTGCTCCCCCCGTGGACTCTGACTTCTGTAAGTTTTTCTACGGAAACCTTGGTCTCAACCGGGAATTTTCTGCGGGCGTTCAGTTTGACGAATGGGAGTCGACGGGCAAGCTGGTAGGTATTGTTGGCATCGATGTAAAGAGTTCTTTTGCTGACCTTTGTAGTAGCGGAGTCAATGATTTCGGAATCCGCATAGACGGGCGTCTCACGGTTCCTCTTGCCCTTCTTTAGAAAGACGTCCACCTCTCCGTTCACTTCGATTTTGTCAAAAAAGAAAAGCAATCTTCGCTGAGAGGAAATTTCACCATTGATTTTTCCGGATAACGCCAAACAGGCGCCCAAGGCAAGGATGGCCCATCTATTTGCCTTTGCCATTATTCCTCCTTTTTGCGTATTTTCGACGCCCTGTGGCTCCACCTTGGGTTGATTTGGCAAAACTCCCTTTGGCTCCATCCTGCAGGAAGGCAACTTGATCACGCAGGAGGGCAGCCTTTTCAAACTCAAGTTTTTTGACCGCGTCCATCATTTCCTGCTGGAGTTCTTTGATCAATTTCTTCACTTCACTCCCGGAAAGGCGTTCCGAAACTTCGAGGTCATCTTTCTTCTCCTCTCTTTTCGATATGAGACTTTCCTGAACCGGTCGAACGACGCTTTGCGGTACGATGCCATGCTTCTCGTTGAACTCCATCTGCCTTTCCCTTCGATATTGACATACGTCCCATGCCTTTTGAAGGGATTTGGTCATTACGTCGGCGTAGAAGATCACTTTGCCTTTTTCATGCCGGGCAGCTCTTCCAGCCGTTTGAATCAAACTGGTTTCGCTCCGTAGAAAACCTTCTTTGTCCGCGTCGAGGACTACAACGAGAGCCACCTCCGGAAGATCGAGTCCTTCGCGGAGTAAATTGACGCCGACCAATACGTCAAAGGAACCTGCCCGCAAGTTTCTCAGAAGTTCGACTCTTTCAATGGCATCGATATCGGAATGGAGGTATTCGACCTTGATTTCTCGTTCCCGTAGAAAATCAGTCAAATCCTCGGTCATTCTCTTGGTCAAGGTGGTGACGAGGGCCCGATATCCGGTTTGAGTGATCTTTTTGATTTCCGAAATACAGTCTTCCACCTGTCCCTTGATGGGTCTGATTTCCATTTCCGGGTCAAGTAAACCAGTTGGACGAATCAGTTGTTCGACCACGAGGGAAGATTTCTCCATCTCAAATTTTGCAGGGGTCGCGGATACGTAAATCGTTTGCCCGGTCACCTCTTCGAATTCATCGGGCTTGAGAGGGCGGTTGTCAAGAGCGGACGGAAGTCGAAAACCAAAGTTAACGAGCTTTTGTTTTCTCGACAGGTCCCCATGAAACATTCCCCCCACCTGAGGAATGGAGACATGGCTTTCGTCGATGAAGAGTAGGAAGTCTTCGGGGAAGAAATCAATCAGGCACCAGGGTCTTTGTCCCGGTTTTCGACCGGAGAGATGCCTCGAGTAGTTTTCTATGCCGTTGCAAAAACCGATTTCCTTGAGCATTTCCAAATCGTATTCGGTTCGCATTCTGATTCTTTGCGCTTCCAGGAGCAGGTTTTTCTTTTCAAACCAGGCAACACGTTCTTCAAGTTCTTGCTCGATCGCCTTGCATGCCACTGCGACCTTGTCCTTCGTGGTCACATATTGATTGGCAGGGTAGACGCGATAGCAGTCCAGTTTCTTCAACGTTTCCCCGGAAATGGGATCGATTTCCCTGATTTCCTCTACTTCCTCTCCCCAAAATTCGATTCGTATGGGGTTTTGAGCATAAGCGGGAAACAAATCCACGACGTCACCTCTCACTCGAAAACGCCCGGGTTTCAATTCCACGTCGTTTCGGTCGTACAGCCCATCCACTAATTTTTCCAAGAGGACGTCTCTTCCCGATTCCTCTCCCTTTTTGATTTCATGGGACAACGCCTCGAAGTCATCCGGGGAACCCAATCCGTATATGCAGGAGACGCTGGCAATTACGATTACGTCCCGTCGACTGATGAGGGATCCGGTTGAAGCCAGCCGCAGTCTTTCGATTTCCTCGTTGATGGAGGAATCTTTTTCGATGAAGGTATCGGTGGATGGCACGTATGCCTCGGGTTGGTAGTAATCGTAGTAACTGACGAAATACTCCACGGCATTCTCCGGGAAAAATCCCTTGAATTCAGAATACAGTTGGGCGGCCAGGGTCTTGTTATGGGAAATGATGAGAGCGGGCCGTTGGAGGCGTTGAATGATGTTGGCCATGGTGAAGGTTTTACCCGATCCGGTAACCCCCAGGAGAGTTTGGTCTTGGTTGCCTTCTTCGAGAGAACGAACCAAGGAATCGATTGCCTCGGGTTGGTCCCCTTGAGGCTTGTATTCGGAGACCAGCTTGAATTCCATCTACTTGGTCCGGCTTTCGAACTTAGGACCGAAGGGATGAATAATACCCCGATTCTCCTTCTGATTTCCCGATGATGGCCGCGGCGCAACTATCTCCCAAGACGTTGACGGCCGTTCGGGTCATGTCGAGTATTCGGTCGACCACGTATACGATACCCACCCCGATGGCTATGCTTTCTTCGTCAAAGCCTACGGCTTGCAGGATGACGATAATCGCTACAAGACTGGCGGATGGAATACCGGCGACTCCAATGGACGTAACCAAGGCCATGAGGACAACGGTCATTTGGGTCACCCATCCCATTTCCACGCCGAAAAGTTGGGCGAGAAAAACCACTACGATACATTCGAACAGGGCGGTTCCGTCCATGTTCATGGTGGCGCCCAAGGGGAGAGTGAAGCTCCCGATTTTCTTTGAAACCCCAGCCCTTTTCGTTACGCACTCCATGGTGAGAGGAAGGGTTGCGGAAGAGGATGCGGTCGAGAAAGCGGTGAGAAGGGCAGGGGTCATCGCCCGGTAATGATCAATGAAATTGATCTTTGCGAACAAACGAAGGAGAAGGGGAAGTACGACGAGGCTGTGTATGAGGAGGCCGAGGGCAACGGTCAGGGCGAAGGTGCCCATTACTGATAGCGTTTCGATTCCGACTTTCATGAGGGTAGGAGTGACCAACCCGAAGACGCCGTAAGGGGCGAAAGAAATGATGAAGTTGGTAATCGAAAGGATGAGAGAGTTCAGGCTTTCCCAAAATCCAAACTGGATGGCTCGGGCTTTTTCCGGAAGTTTGGTAATAAAGAAGCCGAAGAGCAGACTAAAGAAAATCAGTCCGAGAAGTTGTCCCTCCACTGCGGCTTTGAAAAGATTTACGGGAACCATCCGGTGAAAGATTTCGACGATACTTCTCCATCCCTTGTCGGCCTGTGCAATGGCTCCTTCGATCTTGGCGGAATGTCCAACGGATTTGTTTTCAAGCATTTGGTCGCGAAGTTCCTCCGGAACCTGTCCAGGTTCGATCAGGTTTACGCAGGCCAAGCCAATGCAAACGGCAAGCATCCCGGTCAAGCCATAGAAGAGCATGGTTTTGAGCCCAAGCCTTCCGAAGTCGCGCTCGCCTCCGATTTTGGCCACCCCGCAAATGATCGAAGTCATGATCAAGGGAATTACGACCATTTTCAAGCCGTTGAGGAATAGGGTACCTACGAATCGGGAGCCCTCGAGTATAAAAACGAACCAATCTGGTTTTTCTCCGGTGTCGCCCTCGGTCACTACGTTTGCCGTAAGTCCGATGGAAAAAGCCAAGACCAAGGCGACTAAGATTTTTACATGTAAGGGCGCTTTTTTCATTTTTTCACTCCACTATGACCGAAACAGGCTTTCAAGCAAGTTGATGCTCAGTTCCGAAGGGTTGTTTACCACCATGTCCGCCCCAACTTCGATGAGATCTTTCTTGTCGCGGGTCGTGGCAAGTCCCAATCCTTTCATTCCACCTTTGACGGCGGCAATGATACCGTGGGCGCTGTCTTCGAGAACTACGCAGTCTTGAGGGGCTACGGCTGCGATGGTTGCGGCTTTCAAGAACACTTCCGGGTCAGGCTTGCCTTTGGTCACGTCTTCCGAACAAACGGCGCCAAGAAAATAAGAGCCAAGATCAAGTTGTTCGAAAGCTAATTCAATGTTCATCCTCTCGGTCGAAGTACCGATTGTGCAGGGAATGCCTTCTGTGCGAAGAGAAACGAGGAAATCTCTTATTCCATCAAGAATGGGAATCCCTTCCTCTCGTCCCATTATGCGATAGAGTTCCTCTTTTCTTTTGCCCCAACGGTCAATTTTCGCGGAATCCTCCGACCAACCGAGGATTTCGGGAATAATGACGGCATTTCTTTTTCCGAACCCCCTTTTGAAGTGATCCGTCGGCAATGTTTTTCCAATCTCCGAGGCAAGAACTTCCCAACTCCTTTCGTGGAGAGAAGAGGAGTCAATGACCACTCCGTCCCAATCGAAAATAACTGCTCCGAGCGGCATTATTGCTCAGGATCGGATGAGTCCGTTTCCTCTTGTTCGGATTTGCCTGGAAGGAGACGGTCTTTCAAGTTTTTGAAAAATCCTTGTCCTTCTTCCTCTTCCTCTTCCTCTTCCTCTTCCTCTTCCTCTTCGCTGGAGTTGTTTCCAAGAACCGTTACCGAGGAAGGGGAAAGGCTTTGGTTCGGATCGAAAACGTCGGGAGGTCGGGTGGAGAAGTTTTGATCCGGCATACTTTCTCTTTTTTCAAACTCATCGAGAAAATCGATCAAAGAAGTCTCCGAGTTTTCCGAGATCATGGTTTCATTGCTTTCAACGATAACCCTGTTGGTGGCTTTTTCCGCTAGAATTTCGTTCAGTAAATCCCTGGTGAGAGTCGCTTCGGCATGATCGAAACCGAGGAGTTTTTCTTGTTTTGCCAAGGTGTCCCCCAAAATTTCCATTGCTCCATCGGGGTTGTTGAAAAGGTATTGGAGTTTTCCGATTCGAAACATGGTCTTGAGGGTCATCGGGTCCTGCTCCCCCATGACCTCCCGTTCGATTGCCAAAGTCTCTTCGCTGAGATGAAAGGCTTCGTCTTCTTTTCCCAAGGCGAGGTACAAGTCTGCAAGATCATTCATGGACCGCAAAGTTTCAGGGTGCTCCACGCCGTGTTTCTCACGCAGTCTGTCCCTGACTTTGATTTGAGTCTTTTCCGCTTCGTCGAGCCTCTCCAAATTCCGATAAGTTTCCGCGGTTGCCTTCAAGGTTGAAAGAGTCTCGGGATGTTTGGTGCCCAACGCTTTTTCCTTGGCGGACAAAATTGCCAAGTAATATCTTAGGGATTCTTCAAATTCTCCCCTTGAGGTGAGAATTCTTGCAAGCGAGTCAGACGCTCCCAGTGTATCAGGGTGACTTTCTCCAAGAATTCTCTCCAAACCTTCGACCACCTCGATCGAGAGATCCTCGGCTTCGTTTAACTTTTCCCCCTTTCTCAAGGCTTCCACGAGAATTTGCCCAACCCGCAAGCTCGAGGCATGAATGTCACCGTACCGGATGCGGGATTTCTCATACACGTTCCGGGCAAGGCTTTCCCCTTGAGCCAGTTTCTCTCCAGCCAAGTAGATCATGGCAAGTTCAGACATGCATTTAAGGAGTAGGGGATCGTCATCGCTTCGGTTTTGGTCATTTAGGCGGGAGAGAGACTTCGAGCAAGCGTCTTCAGCTTGGTCGATCTTACCTATCCTTCGGTATACTTGAGCCAAGTCG
>JAURNO010000511.1 GCA_030830145.1 Verrucomicrobiota bacterium | reverse complement strand
TGTGGGTTGCCGACATGGACTTCAAATCTCCTCCCGGGGTACTGGAACAGGCCTCGAGGGATGCCCAATTCGGCAACTTTGGTTATGCCAAGTGCCCAAGCGGACTCGTCGATGCGGTCATTGACAGATCCATCGATTTATACGGATGGAAAATTGAGCCATCTTGGTTGGTTTGGTTGCCTGGTATGGTTTGCGCGCTAAATGTCTCTTGCCGAGCCTTTGAGCACGAGAGTTCCCAAGTTATTACTCAAACCCCCGTTTACCCCCCTTTTCTTTCGGCCCCCGGAAACTTTAATCTCCCCTGTACCCGTATCCCCATGGTTCTTGCAGAGGGAAGATTCGGTATTGATTTCGAGGCTTTGGAATCGTTGCCGACCAGCCCTTCCGACCTGTTCATGCTTTGTCATCCTCACAACCCCGTTGGAAGCGCTTTCACGAAGGATGAGCTCGATAAATTTGCTCAATGGGCTTGTCGGAGGGAACTTTTTGTCTGCTCCGACGAAATTCATTGCGACCTCTTACTGGATCCCGGTTTAAGCCATATGCCCTTGGCCAAGGTGAATTCGGAAATCGCCGACCGAGCCATTACCCTGATGGCTCCCAGCAAAACTTTCAATTTACCTGGTTTTGGTTGCTCGTTCGCCATCATCTCAAATGGTGACCTCAGGCGCAGGTTCAAAAAAGCGATGGCGGGCATCGTCCCGGATCCTCCGGCGATGGGTTTTTCCCTCGCCGAGAGTGCATACCGCACCGGGGAGCCTTGGCGTATGGAGCTATTGGACTACTTGAGAGAGAATCGGGATTTTGCTCTTGGCGAACTCTCGAGGATCAAGGGAATCACCCCCCACTCTCCTCAAGCAACTTACCTTTTGTGGATTGATGCCCGTAACCTTCCCGTTGAAAATGCCCAAAGCTTTTTCGAAGATGCCGGGGTTGGCCTGTCTGATGGGAAGGACTTTGGGGCACCTGGTTTTCTTCGGCTTAACCTGGGTTGCTCCAAGCAACTTTTAGGTCAAGCCCTTGAACGAATGGTATCCGTCTGCGGGGATTTTTAGGTTTTATGGGAAAAGGCAAGGACGACCGTCTGAGCGAGCTTCGCAATTTGATTCGGGATCACGATGAAAGGTACTATCGTGATGCCAACCCAAGCATTGGGGACCAGGAGTACGATCTTTTGAAACGTGAGCTTGAGGGCTTGGAGCAAGACATTGATCCCCTTGGTTTGTTCAAGGCTGATGCCAGTGCCCCGGTTGAAGGTGAAAAGAGTATCCCTCAGGTAGGAGATGATCGCCTCGAGGCATTTGAGTCACATCGCCACCTTCTTCCCATGCTGAGCCTCGACAACACTTATGATGAAGAGGAGTTTTTCGAATTTGACCAAAGATTGAGAAAACTTTTCGGTGATTCCGATCTGCCCTATGTCGTAGAGCCGAAAATCGACGGCGTTGCCGTTTCTCTTACCTACCTCAACGGTGTGCTTGAGACGGCCGTGACCCGAGGGAATGGGATCGAGGGGGATGTGATTACCCAAAACCTAAGGCACATAAGCTCCTTGCCCTTTGATCTTTCGTCTTTCGATTTACCCGACGTACTGGAAGTTCGGGGCGAAATCTTCATGAGTCACGAAGAATTTTCCCGCTTGAATGATAACCGAGCACAGGAAGGTCAACCCCTGTATGCGAATCCAAGAAATTTGGCTGCTGGAACGGTTAAACTACTGGACCCCAAGGAAGCTGCCACCCGAAAGCTTGAAATCGTTCTCTACGGAATTGGTTCCTGCACGCCCGAATCGCGCTTTTCCAACCAATCTGAGTTCCATCGGGCCATAAGAGATTGGAACTTGCCGACGGTTGAATTTCTCAAATCCGTTCCATCGGCAGCGGATGCCTGGAAAGCGATCCAAGAACTCGATCAAAGGAGGCATGGCTATGGATATCCCACGGATGGTGCAGTGGTAAAGCTTGATTCATTCGAAATGCAAAGGATTGCCGGCAATACCGCCAAAGCACCCCGTTGGGCCATTGCCTATAAGTTCGAGTCCGAGCGCCAGGAAACTTTTCTTGAAGAAATTGCCCTGCAGGTTGGGAGAACCGGTGCCGTTACTCCCGTAGCCTGCCTTCGTCCAGTCCAGTTGGCGGGTACCACCGTATCACGGGCCAGTCTTCATAATGCCGATGAGATCAGGCGTAAAGATATCCGTGTAGGTGATTTCGTCATAGTGGAAAAAGCCGGTGAGATCATACCCCAAGTCGTCGAGACGGTTCCCGCCAAACGAAAGTCCGAATCGGTGCCCTATGAGTTTCCTTCGGACTGTCCTTCGTGTTCAAGTGTTCTCATAAGGGAGGAAGGTGAAACTGCGTGGCGTTGCCCTAATCCTCGATGTTCTGAGCAAGTGAAAGGCAGATTGAGATATTTTTCGTCTCGAAGTTGCATGGACATTGATCATTTGGGTGAAGCGGTAATTGATCAACTAGTCGATTTGGAAAAGGTTCGAAAAGCCTCTGATTTGTACGAATTGAAAAAAGATGATTTTCTCGAACTTGACGGTTTTGCTGAAAAATCAGCGGAAAACCTGTGCGAATCGATAGGGAAAAGCAAACAAGCGGGACTCAGTCGCCTTCTTTGCGCATTGGGGATTAAACACGTCGGTTCTTCCGTGGCCAAGGAATTGGCGGGGCGTTTTTCAAGTCTAACCGAATTGGCCAATGCCTCGCAGGAAGATCTCATCGGGATGGATGGAATTGGGGCTGTCATGGCGGAAAGTATTTCCTCCTACTTCAAAGACCCGGATAGCCAATCCATGGTGCAGCAACTCGAATTGGCGGGAGTCGTCACCACGCGCCCCGAAGTCGACTCGAAGGATCTGCCTTTTTCCGGACAATCTTTTGTACTGACAGGCGCCTTGGAGGCCTTTTCACGGCTTGAAGCGGCTCGTATGATCGAAGAAAAAGGCGGGAAGGTCTCATCCGGCGTAAGCAAAAAGACTTCTTTCGTCGTTGCCGGTCCAGGCGCTGGGTCCAAGTTGAAGAATGCTCAAACTCTTGGCATCGAAGTGCTCTCGGAAGAGGAGTTTGTTGGCCTTTTGGGTAATTCCTGATTACTCTGTTCCATAAGAACGAATAGCATTGAGGGAAAAGGGTTCTTTCACTATGGTCTCCAATTGCATTCAAGTTTGCCAACACCATGACCAAATCTGAAAAAAAGGGTTTCGACCCTGTTGAAGAAGCCATTGCTGAAATTGCGAATGGCAACATGGTCATCGTCACCGACGACGAGTCGAGGGAAAACGAAGGTGACTTGATCATGGCGGCTTCAAAAGTCACCCCTGAGGCGATTAACAAAATGATTGTTCATGGTCGCGGACTCATATGCGTTCCTTTGCTCAGCAACCAATTGACTCGTTTGGGAGTATCCAGCATGGTTCCTCACAATCGGGAAGCTCAACGGACTGATTTCACGGTTTCAGTCGATGCGGCAGAAGGAATCACTACTGGAATCAGTGCCTACGACCGTTCCAGTACGATTCGTATTTTGGCCAATCCTTCCGGTAGCCCGGAAGATCTTGTCCAACCTGGGCATGTCTTTCCTCTGAGGGCTCGTTCTGGTGGCGTTCTCGAACGGGCTGGTCATACGGAGGCAGCCGTTGACCTCGCATCTTTGGCTGGCTTGCACCCAAGCGGAGTGATTTGCGAAATTCTTAAAGAGGATGGAAGCATGGCTCGTTTGCCCGACCTTCGAAAATTAAAGAAGAAATGGAATTTGAAGCTCATCTCGATTGCTTCGTTAATCGAATACCGCCATCAACGCGACCGATTGATCGAGAAGTTTTCGGAGTCCGACTTTCCCACTGCCTTCGGTACTTTTACCCTTCATGTATTCAAGAGTATTTTAGACGGCAGGATTCACTACGCTTTGACCAAAGGCAAAATATCCTCCCGTTCCTCTACGCTAGTCCGCGTTCAGACGGCCAACGTCATGAACGATGCGCTCGGGTTCAATCAAAGCAAAGACAGTCAAAGACCCATTGATCAAGCCCTTCATGCCATTTCGGAAAAAGGGTCGGGAGCCCTTCTGTATATGGAACCGAGACGGACTGAGGTCAGAAGCGAAGACGTTGTCACGTCGGGTCCCAAGCTTGATGCCCTGGCCGTTCCAAAAATGGATTTTCGGGACTACGGAATAGGAGCTCAAATCCTGGCTGATCTCGGGATCAAAAAATTGAGATTACTTTCCCGCGACCGCCGGAAAGTTGTCGGACTCGAAGGCTATGGCCTGGAAATCACTGATTACGTTCTGCTCCCAAAGAAATGAGCCAGTCCCCCCCCAGCGACAAAAGAATTGATCCGAGTGGGTTTACCATTGGTATCGTTGCTGCCTGCTACAACGAGGATCTGATCGAATCTCTCCTTGATAAAGTCACCGCCG
>JAURNO010000510.1 GCA_030830145.1 Verrucomicrobiota bacterium | reverse complement strand
CGCTCACCAAGATGGTCTGCTTTGTCGTGTCTGATTTCAGAATGCCCAGGGTGTAACCGGGAGATGCGAAACCATTCTCTTCGAGGTATTCCTTGTCCGGATTAAAGGCAAGGAATTCTTTGATTCTAATTTGATTAAGTGATCGCACGAACCGTTGGATGGATTCTTTTTCGGATTCGACTTTGCTGAGTCCTGTGACATTTCCTTCGGTGGCAAACCAAACACCGTCTTCTTTGCTTAACTTGAGAAAGTTTTCCTTTTTTTGAATTTCAATGGATTGAAGACTTTCGGACTCGAGGTCGAAAATGGTTCTTTCTCTGAGTTGGGTGCTTAAGTCCGAAAGTTTCTTCGCGACGAAATCCTCATTGATTAGAAAAACGGTCGAAGACAGGGAAGACTGTGCCGCCCGATATGTTTTCTCATTGCCCGAAGGTCCGAGAATAAAAACTTCTTCTCGTTTTCCCATACTTTTTAAAGAGATTTTCACCCTCCAGTCATCCTTGATTTTTTTTTCCAAGGTTTTGTCCGGAGATCGGACGAAACCTTCGACTTTTTCCGAAATCAAACTGTTGAGGAAAAACAAAACCTTTTCCTTGTTAGCCTGAGCCTGAAAGGGTTCGGAAAAGTTCCATACGGAATTGATCTTTTGCAAACTCGTTTCACTCGTGTTGTTTGTTTCCGCTCGAAAGGTTATGGAAAATTCATCAATGGAATAGAGCGGTCTGTTGACAAAGGCGGAAATCCCCCAATGCGAAGGCTCGGAATTTGTTATTTCGACGAGATCTTTGGATACTTTCCATATGCTTTTGGCTTCGTTCGAGGAACGTTCGATTTGAGCGTACACGGATTGTCCGTCTTTGGTTTCTTTTCCAATGGTTAACTTCAAAGCCGAATCCACTGCTTTGATTTCCAAAACCGTTGAATTCTCGTCCAGTCCATAGTCATCGACGATTTCGCCACGTTTTTCGATTTCGTCCATGCTGTATAGTTCCTTGAAATTCAAGTGAGCGAACTTCGTCTTGAAATTGGATAAGACGAGCTTTTCAGCCTCCCAAGAAAACGGTTCTTCAAGAACCCATTTTTCATCCTTCTTGATTATCTTTACGGTTTCATTCTTTCCCGGTTCGACAATAGAGATGAAGTGAAGGTTGGAGAGAATCTCAACGACTTCCATCTCTATTTCCATTTTGGGTTCGCCGTCATCATAGATGCTGAAGAAAATGAGAAACGCGATGACGGCGTTTGCAAACAAAAGGAGTATCTTGATCTTTTTCATAGCTTACAGTTCCTTGCGTAACCATCCGACGAAGATGCCCATCAAGGCAACCAATCCGGGCACGATGGAAAGAGAGTAAAGGAGTTCGTCAAAACGTTCGCTCGTCATGGAGACGGTGTAGGTATCGAGCGGTTTGGGTGGTATTTCAAGCATCCCGTAGGAATTCTTCATCCAGTAAATAATGTTTTGGGCAAGAAATTGGTTCCCTATGTTTGATTTCAATCGCTTGTTGGAAAATATCTTCGAGCAACCGATCACTGCAATTCTTCCTTTGGACATTAAGTTTCCGGGGTTTCCGTCTTCGCCTTCATAGGAGGAGACGGAGGCGATGGGTATGGGGCCCTGGACGTCGAGAAGCGGATTTTTATCCGGAGGACTCTTTCGGTTCGCCCAACCCGAAACAGCCCACGACTTGCTTGATGAATAAATCAAAGAGACGGGGTTTAGCCCGACGGGATGGTCAGGATCCACTTCGACCGGTCGGCATCTGCCTGCCTGAACCGAATATCCCTGTTCGGCAAGCATGCTTACGGTGGGGTGGAGGTTTTTGCTGGAGTAGGTTCTCAGGGAATAATCACCGGAGAAAAAATCAAAATTTTCCTTCGTCGGATCGTAAACAAGCATGTCATGACATCTCAATCCCCATTCCTTAAGCAAGGGTCGTAAACCGAAGGCAGGACGGTCAACGACCGAAAGGCTTTCGGTCGGATCCAAGGCAATGAGAAGGTTTCCGTCGTTTTGGTTTGTGAAATTGCGTATGAGCGCGACCTCTTTATCGAGGAAAGTGGCTTTGGGCCCGGCAATGATCAGCATCTTGGCATCTTTCGGGATACTTTCCTGGACACTGAGGTCGATGTCCGAAACCTTGAGGTTTCGATCTTCCAAAAGTCTTCTGAGTTCCGAATAACCCTTCTCGGCATTTACGTCCGCCGGACTACTTTCTCCGTGCCCACGGGTGAAATAGGCAACTCTTTTAACTTGAGGTTTTCCGGCAACTTCGAGAATCGCTCTTGTTATGACTTCTTCTCCTCTGAAGACCTTCGGTTCAAGGACGCCGTTAGTCGATTCAGCCCATTCTCCATAGAAGCCCGATTCCCATAAGGATTCCCGAGCCAAGGAATCTTCGGACCGAAAGGTGTCGGTCGGGTCATAAGGGTTGACTCCCTCCAGATCTTCGTGCCTGAAAACAACCTTCTTGTCTCCTCTTGGCGAAGCAACCATGACCAAATTAGCTTCCGTTATCTTGTATCTGTTGATTACCTCCGATGACATTTTGGCTGAATTAACGTCCACTCTGTGCACCCTGATTTTACCTGCAGATGCGGATTTCTCGAAACTTTCAAGAAGAAGGCCAAGGTCGTGCAGGAGCTTTTGTATGACTTTGGGTAATTCGTTGTTGTCTTGAATGGTTATGACGACGTCGACCGGGCTCTCCATTTGATTGAGCAAAGCCAATGTCTCACGGGAGAGAGTATACTTCGAACCGGGCGTAAGGTCCAATTGATTATCGATTCGAGAAACCAGGAAATTAAGTCCCACCGCCAGCGAAAGGAGCAATAGCACCAGTAACCAGGTATCATATTTACGATTCCTTTTTGCCTGCTTGAAATCCATCAGTGATTCAGCCTCTCTACTTGAAGGGTTGCCAGACTCAAAAAGAAAAAACCCAAGATCAATTGGTGCAAGATCGTACCGATGTCGATTAAGCCAACGGCAAAATGCTGTAGTTTGTGGAGCCCGTTTGCAAAGGAACCCAAGCTCGCGTTCCAAAAGTCGGAAAAATGATTGATTGATTCGGTCGGAGGAGTATCTCCGAGAGAAAAGGCCATAATTGACAGGTAAAGCGTAAGTAGGGTGAAGGACAGCATACCTGCAACCATTTGATTCCTGGTGACGGAACTTGCGAAAATACCCACGGCGGAAAAGCTGGCTCCGAAAGCCATTAAAAAGAGCCAACCCCCAATCCATTGCTCGAGGTTAGTGAAACCGAGAGTCTCTCCTTGATTCGGAAACAGGAGGAGAAGCAACAGTGGAAAGCAAAAGGCGCATCCGCAAATGAGAAGAAAGAACAGGTAGCTTGCGCTCCATTTTCCAAAAACCAACGAAAGGCTGCCCACTGGGG
>JAURNO010000509.1 GCA_030830145.1 Verrucomicrobiota bacterium | reverse complement strand
GGACTTCCGGGCCTATGGTGTGCCTCATCATCGTTCGCGATTGATCACCATAGGTTGTCGTATTCCCTCACTCCTCAAAGAGGCACCGCCGCTGCAATCGGTTTTTTCCAAAGTGTTGAGTCGCTTTCATCCCATTCCGACGCATGGTGGGGAAGGACAGCCTTCTTTTGTTAATCTTCGTCAGTCAATCGGAGGATTGCCCAAGCTCGATGCACGGGACCTCTTGGTGGATCCAGGCGATCCATACAACTGCATACCCAAGTGGAACGACAAACAGTACTTTTGGATGAAAAACACTCCCGAAGGACAGACTGCTTTCGAAAACGACGAATGCCCCGAGTGCGATGAGTTGGTCCGGGATCGCTCTCTTACCTCTTGCTCATGTGGTTGCCCTCTCCCGCGACCGCAGCTTTCCAAACCGGGTGGAACCAGGTTGGTCAAAGGCTTTCGCTCATCCTATCGAAGGATGTGGTGGGACAAACCGGGGGGAACCCTGACCATGAACAGTGGTGTGATTTCAAGTGACCTCAAAGGGCACCCCGAACAGAATAGAGTTCTTTCCATTCGCGAAATCATACTCCTCTCCACCTTGCAAAACCCTCGATGGAAAAAAAACTATTCGTTCGAGGGTATCGAGTACGGGAGAATGAAAGAGGAGGAAGTGTTTTCGAAGAAGTTGATCCGTGAAGTCATCGGAGAATCGATTCCACCCTTGGCGATGTTCAGAATCGTGGAGCGTTTGACTGATTTGGACGGAAGGTTTTAGCGGAAGCGATCCAATAAATTCCGTAATACACCTCTGTTTTTCAGCGATTTGTCTTCCTGCTTTTTGAGCTTTGCCATGCCCGTGGTTCCTTCCTTCCTCGTTACTCTACCATCCTTGTTGGAATCGAATAGAGAAAATAAGGCAGGTCTGGTGAATTCGTCCTTAGTCAGGAAGCCATCCTCGTTCTTGTCCAGACGGGTAAAGAGATTACCGTTGTTTTCTTTGTTTTGAATATCAGTAGTTTCGGTGTGGAATTCGCATTCCAAGTAGCCGATAAGCATCTCATCTTCCGACTGGTCACCCCAGCGCACCCGGGCGTCCGGGTCGGGGTTGGCTGGATTGTCCTTGCTGTTGTCAAATACACCCGTTACCTCAACTCGGCTGCCAGGAGGAATAAGGCGGGGTTCTTTCAGCTCATATCGAAGTTGCCAGTTGAAATCGTAGCGGGGAACGTCGAGCAAGGTTTCCCTTTGGCCATTGCTGCCGATCAGTTCGTACTTGATGGCTTTCCCGCGCAAGTGCATGTGCGGCATGAATGCCCGCAAAACGGTACCTTCGTGAATTGGGCGGGAAGCAATTTCGGAATGATCGGCCTTGTTGGGTGGAATGTCGATGCGATGGTTGGCAACGGGAATGGTCCGCACCACCTTCTCGGGAGCTTTTTTTGCAAAACGCAGTCCGATCCTCGTCTGGTCGGTGGTTGCTTTCCCGGTAGGGGTATAATGCATTTGAAAGAAGAGAGTTGCCCCGGCAGGGAGTTTCTTGGCTACGCCCTCGGGGAATTGAACGAAAGTGTTGCCCGGAACGTAAGCGGCCAAAGCGCCGGCTCGTTCCCTCTTCACTCCGTCCACACCGGCGAAAACAAGGACGTGATGAACTACGCTTGGGGCGGTAGGTCTCACCTCCGTTGCCTGAATCCATCGGTCCTCGGGAAAATTTGTTTTCACTCGTAGATTGACGTAGGGCATCACCCCCGTGGCCTTTACTTTAATTTCCCGAGGAAGCGAGAATACGACGTCGGGCTGGCCAATGGTCCAATCGGTCTTGCGGACTTGGGGAAGAGGAGCATCTGCCGGATTTCCTTCCGGTCTGCCGTTTTTTATCCAAGCAAGTAGGTCGGCTTTGTCGGATGCGCAAAGGGTGCGGTCATTGGCCCAAGGGGAAGGGTGGCCTCGAGGTGTATCGGAGGCAAACCAGGGTGGCATGATGCCTTCGGAAACTACCTTTCGAATCATCCCGGCATTTTCCTCTGCCTCATCATAATGCTCGAGGCCGAAGGGGCCGACCCCTCCTTCGCGGTGGCATTCCACGCAGTTGGCTTCCAGTATGCGGGAGATTCGGTTGTGATAAGTCCAAAGGGGGGAAGGCTCTTCTACCTTCGAAACGTCCAATTCGCATCCCGGAGCCCATAAGGCGGATGATTCGATGAGTTCTCCCCCAAGGTGGGCATTCAATGCATTTCGGAGGTATTGCGTTCTGGGTTTTTTTAATTGATAGCCGATTCCGTATTGGTCGTCGACCGGTCCACGGTAGATGATGGTACGGGCGGAATCCAAAACAAAGGTATCCGTTGTCGTACGAGCTCCGAGGAGGCGGGACAAGGATTCCTCTTCGTCCACAAGCATGGGCCCCTTGAATCCGTGTTCGCGTCCCATTTCGAGAAGATCTTCTTTGGCTCCCTGAACGGCAATCGGATCTACGAAGATAAAAGCAACGTCATGCTTGCGGTATTCACTTTCCAGTTTCGCAAGAGACGGTGCGAAACGCTTGCTTAACGGACAGGAAGCTCCGGTGAAGGCAACGACCAAAGCTTTCTTCTTTTTGAAGTCGGAAAGCTTACCTTTTTTCCCATCGGCCGTGACGTATGAAAGGTCCGGAACCCAACGGCCTACGCCATGGGCCTGGGCGTCGATGGGTTTGGGACCTTGACGGAGAGGAGCGGAAGGTGCTCCTGCCAGAAACGAAACCAGGGCGAGTTGGGTAAGGAACGGGATTAGTTTCATGACGGAGAAGTTATGGGTCATTTGACGGAATGGCGAATTTGGATTCATTCACTCTCCTTACACCGCCTCACCCGAGATCGTTATGTCGATGGGGTCTACTTGGTCCTTTGGTATACTTTGACGTAATCCACCAACATCTTGGCGGGGAACTTGGTCGATGCATCGGGATTGCCGGGCCAACGTCCACCCACGGCTAAGTTGAGCACAAGGTGGAAGCGTTGGTCGAAGGGGGCAGGGAAAGGGGCTTTGTCGGAAGACCATTTTTGTTGGGTTTGCCAGGGCTTTCCATCAATTCCCCAAGTGATCTTTCCTTTTTCCCAAAAAATTGAGAATACGTGGAAGTCGTCGGCAAAGGTTCCGGAAGGTAACTTGTATTTCTTTCCCGAATGTTGGTTTTTGGGCCATCCTCCACCGTAGTGGAGAGTTCCGTGATAAGTCGACGGTTCGTGACCGACCAATTCCATGATGTCAATCTCTCCGCTCGATGCCCAGCCTCCGTATTTTTCATCGGTGGGGAGCATCCATATCGCAGGCCACATGCCTTTACCTATGGGAAGTTTGGCCCGGACATCCACCCGGCAATAGGTCCAGTCGCCTCGAAGTTTGCTTCGAATCCGCCCGGATGAATATGGTTTGACGACCCCCGACATGTTGGGGTTGTCCTTGTGGGCCTCAATCACGAGGTTGCCGCCTTCCACCCGGAGGTTTTTCTTGTTCCATCGGTAGGCTTGCATCTCGTTGTTCCCACCACCCAAGGCATTCTCTTCGACGCCCCATTTTGAATAGTCGAGGGAATTTCCATTGAATTCGTCGGCCCAGACGAGTTTCATTTTCCCGGTCTGCTGGGCGTGGGTTAGGGAAGTGAGGATTAAGAAGCCAAGGAGGTGTAAAATAGAG
>JAURNO010000508.1 GCA_030830145.1 Verrucomicrobiota bacterium | reverse complement strand
TCATGAACAAGGAAAAAGTCAGAAAAATCGTACTTGATATCATCGCTGAAATCGCACCAGATGAGGACTTTAGCGATGTAAAGCCGGAGATTCGCTTGCGGGATCAACTCGACTTGGACTCGATGGATTTTCTTGATATCGTAATGGAGCTTCGCAAGCAGCACGGAATCGACGTACCGGAAGCCGAATATCGTCAGCTTGAATCGTTGGACAGCTGTGCTGATTACTTGCTTCCCAAGTTCGAGGCTGGTGCCGCGGCCTAGCTTTACTGACTCTTAATCAATCCGACCCATCGAGGTTGCCTGCTATTTCAAAAGACCAAGCAAGCGAACACCACGACGTCGCCGTAATAGGGGCCGGTCTTTCCGGTCTTGCCGCAGCCCTTCGCTTGGCGATGTTCGGCAAAAAAGTAATTCTTCTTGAAAAGCACTATGTCGTCGGAGGGTTGAATAGTTTCTACGCTAAAAAAGGCGTTAAGTTCGACGTGGGGTTACACGCCCTGACAAACTACCCTTCCCCTCAATCCGGTAAATCATCTCCCTTACTCAAACTCTGCCGGCAGCTCAGAATTTCACTTGATTCGTTGGATCTTTTGCCTCAAAGCCATTCCCGGATCACTTTTGGGTCGGAAAACCTGCTTTTCGACAATAATTTTGATTTCTTTTTATCCCAAGTGGAAGATAAATTCCCTAAGGAACGAGACCGGTTTCAATCTCTCCTCGCGAAAATGGAATCATTCCCCGCCTATTCGGTCGATGCGGAGGAATTGTCCACCCGGTCAATCCTCAAGGAGTCCATAGGGGACCCTCTTCTTTCCGAAATGCTTCTTTGCCCGACTTGCTATTATGGCTCTGCCCGTAAAAACGATATCGACTTCCCTACTTTCGTGATGTTGTTCGACGCAATCTTCAAACAAGGCCTGGCCCGTCCCGAACATGGTATTCGAGCGATTCTCGATCCCCTGACAAAGAGAATCGATGAATTGGGTGTTGAAAGGCGGATGAACTGTGGTGTCGAAAAGATCAGGATCAAAGGTGACAAAGTATCCGAAATCATTCTTGAGAGTGGAGAAACCGTCACCAGCGACCAAGTTATCTCCACTTGCGGAGCCGTTGAGACGGAAGCCTTGATCGACCCACCGGATTGCTCCCACGCGCCAACGATCGAGGGTAAGTTTTCCATCATGGAATCAATCTTTGTCTTCCCCGGAGTCCCAAAGGATTTCGGATGGGATGAAACTGTTGTCTTCTTCAACGATTCGGAAGCTTTTTGCTATGACGAACCTGACGGTTTGATCGATTTGCGTTCAGGGGTTGTCTGCATGCCGGATAACTACGTGAAACAGGTGCGAGACTCCGCTCAAAAAAGCAAGCTGCGGATCACCCACCCGGCAAACTTCGATCGTTGGTCCGAATTGGAGCAACCCACCTATGAATCGGAGAAAAAACTTTGGGAAGAAAGAATTCTCGAGAATGGCATGAGATACTTGAAAAACGGGGACAAAGTGATTGATTCCTTCCGTTCGAAAACTACCTTTCGTGATACTTTCACCCCAAGAACAATTAAAAAATATACGGGGCATGCCAATGGAACCCTCTACGGTTCCCCCAAAAAAAGACGGGACGGAACAACCGCCTTCGAAAACCTTTTCTTGGCCGGCACCGACCAAGGTTACGTTGGAATCGTGGGGGCGATGCTCGGCGGCATCGCGGTCGCCAACAACCAGATATTACGACCGGGTTAGGAAATTGCCTCAATCAGGTTTTCCTGCACCTCGGCAAGGATGAGATAGGAAAAATAGGCAATTCTCTCGGAGGGGTCTCTACCCTTTAATTCAAGACCTCCGGATTCGAGTTGCTCGTCAGGCACTTCGGAAAGGGAGAGCACCCTGATTGCCAAGCGAAGTTCGGTCAATCCTCGCAACAAATCCTCGGCATCGTCTTCCTCGACTTCCACTCGACCATAAGCAAATTTGGAATCACGCAACAACCTTGCCAATGCGCTGCGGTCGGATCTTGCGTCTTCCGCCAATCCTTCTTCCCAAGCCTCGACCAAGTCATCGTCCAAAGGATTGGGACAGGAAAAGGTGAATACGGACTTTCTTTGCGAGGCCGCAAACACCTTTCCCAATTCGGGAAGAACAGCCTGAATGAGCCTAGGCTCGACTTGGAGGGAAAACTCAATCATCTCTCTCCAGAACAGTTTGCAAACGCCAACGCTGCAATTGGTATACGTAGGTTTCGGCAAGTTCGCGATCCCCCGTCCACAGGACCGACTTCCCCAACTCATGAACCTCTCGCATGTGAAGGGTTGCTTTTTGCTCGTCATAGCCGAATACCTTGCGGAAGACCATGACCACGTAATTCATCAAGTTTACCGGATCGTTCAAAACAATCACCTTCCAGGGCAAAGCGAGCTCTTCCTCGAGGTCGGTTTCCTCTGTAATTTCAGGTGCATTTTGGGTTTCCGAAGGCATTTTTGCAATGAATTAGATTATGCAACATACGCGAACGCAGAGATAATTCCATGGTAAAATTTTATCAAATTTACGATTTTTCGTTTCCGTGCTTGCGTGAATGTCTGGAACACAATGTTTTAGTGCGATGCTTAAAATACCAACTTTCGTTCTTGGCGGACTTCTTATTCTCACGGGTCTTATCAGTTATTTTCTACAAGCCCCGAGTTTGTCGATCAAAATCAAGGGCCGTTTGGCCGATGATACGAAGCTCACTTTCTCAGATGGAACTCAAACGCAAACAGCTAAAACTGTGTATTTGAGTGAAATAGAGTCTGCCAGTTTTCAAGCAAAAGAAATCATTGAAAGCTTTTATGGAGAAAAGAGCTTTGATGGTATCTTCCCCGCGGGCCCCGCCAGCAAGGCCGCTCGAGAAAATATTGCGATTGATCAGGCGAGTATGGACCCTGCAGGGATAAAGTCTTTTTGGTATGCTTCGTCCAGAAAAGATACTCTTGAAGCCCTCATTCAGCACACTGAAAACAAACATAGTAAAGACCCTGATTTTGAAGAGATTCCTGTCAACTGGGCCGAAGTCGATGTCAACTCTTCGACAATCAAATTCGTTTACGTAAACGCCGCCGGAAACAGTGGACCAGCTACCCTGCAAATTTCTAATTGGAAAAATATCGACTTCGCGAATCCTCCAGAAAACAATACTCTTGAGTTCGGCAAGAGCAAAACTGCTTTAATACCAAGCTTAATTGGCCTAGTTCTGATCTTGTTGGTTATGGCTGCAGAAGCAAAGCCTTCCGCCCGAAAACACATCATGCACTTGACCGTTCTTCTTGGATTGGTCGCATTCTTCATGCTTGCCAAAATGTTCGGTCCAGCTTTCGCGGAGATGACTTGGCTTAGAGGAGACCCCAACAATAGCATCCAGCATTATTGTACCACCATTAAGCCAATTACCATGCTGGCTTCGGCGGGTTTGCTTCTTATTTTCGTCATTCTTTGCGTAGTATCTTTCATTCAGGCGAGAAAGGAAAAAGTGGCTCAAGCCAAAAGAGATTCTCTTGCCAAGAAAAAAGCTGGAAAAGGCCAATTCGAAGACAAAGAAGAGAAAAAGGCCAAGGGCTCCAAAGGGATTTCCGGTTCCACTAAATCAAAGGATAGGGAACAGAATGCAGAAAAGGAGAAAGCCAAGGATACACCAAAGGGGGCGAATACAAAAAATCACTTGAGCAAGCCCCAAAAACCGCGTTCTTCTGGAGGTTCTGCAAATACACCTATAAGTTCCGATGCCAAGGGATTACCCGCTAGCAAGTCGGTTGATAAAAAGAAGGGCACGACTGTAACAGAGGAAAAGAAAGATTCCGGAAAAAAAGACATAGTTTCGAAGGAGAAACC
>JAURNO010000507.1 GCA_030830145.1 Verrucomicrobiota bacterium | reverse complement strand
GATTCCAACACCCTTTGGACCGCCGAACTTGTGGGCGCTTGCGCTAAAAGAGGAACAAGCTGAAAACCCGGAAGAAGGAAATTTTCCGACCCACTGAGTGGCGTCACAATGAAAGTGAATACCACGTTCGAGGCAAAGAGAGGCTGTCTCGCCCCAAGGTTGGAGGACTCCGGTCTCATTATTGGCCGCCATCAGTGAAACCAAACGAACCTCCGGAACCTCCTCGAGCAAAGCCCTAAGGCGGTTCATGTCGACTACTCCAGTCGGTTCGACTGGAACCGTTAAGGCGCGCCCTGAAAACCAATGATCGGCGGGTTCAAGTACGCTGGGATGCTCAATCGAGGAAACCACTACCCGAGCGCTTGAATCAAAAAAACTCGCGGCATGAGCGAGCACGGCATTGTTTGCCTCGGTCGCCCCGGAAGTAAAAGCCACCTGCTCAATGTCGACCTGCAATGTGCGGGCAACGTTTTCTCGAGCCTGATCGAGGCGGACCCGAACCTCGGCACCGGAACGATAGGGTGAAGATGGATTACTCCAACTTTCCCGCAAAGCCCCCTCGAAGGCTTCCTGTACTTCGGTATTTGGCCTCGTAGTCGCGTTGTTGTCAAAATACGCCATCAGCAGGCAAACGATGGAGCTACCGGCTTGGAGGAACCGGAGGTATGCGAAGGGTTTGACCTACCTTGAGGCTATTCTTGCTCGGCAAACTATCCCGGTTCGCTTGAAAAATACGATCGATATGGGAGGAGTCTCCGTAAAACTTACGACTTATCGCATACAGACTGTCCCCTTTTTGTACGCGATAGGATCTGACTTGAGCAGGCTGTGGAGGGGCGACCGGTCGAGGTGTAACCACCCTCGGCGCTTCCGAGCGGGGCAAATGCACCGACTCATCCAAAGGCGCGCCCAAACGGGCTTTGTAATCATCGACTTGGCGTTTCAGTTTTGCATTTTCCTCCTGCAGGGCGATTAATTGGAGGTAGTCTTCGTAGGGTTTGCCGGGCAGGTCGCGAATAATCTCGCGCTCTGCGGAGACAATCAGCTGTTCGACCTTCGATGCCTCTCTTGATTCGGGCTTGAGGAGGAGGTAACGACGGAAGTGATAGATAGATGATACGGGATCCTTGCGGGACTCCAAAGACAACAAAAGGCGCCCCGCCTCCAAATGAGATTGGGGACACTCCAAAATCCGGCGTGTCACGGAAAGAAATTCGTTCAGTGCTTCCTCTTCTTTACCCACTTTGAGATAGGAGCGACCACGGTCGAATGCAGGATCGTCGTCTTCGTTGATCACGGGACCACTGGGACCGCAGGCTACGAGAGCAAGCAAGAGCATGATTGCGGGAATGGGTAACTTGATGGAGCGCCCAATCATGCGGCTAGGTATGTAAAAATAAGGTTTCGAGCATGGGGAGCATTCCTGTGTTCCCAAAGAAACAGCCCCTGCCAGGTCCCGAGTTGCAAACGACCATCTGAAAAAGGAATATTCTCACTAGTTCGGGTTAGCGCCATTTTGATGTGAGAAGGCATATCGTCAGGTCCCTCGAGGGTATGAACGAAATGAGGATAATCCTCGGGGACAAGATCCTCCATGAAGCGTTCAAGGTCTACACGGGCTGTGGGATCCGCGTTTTCCATAAGAACAAGACTGCAACTGGTATGTTTGACGAAAATTGAAACCAAACCATCGGAAAAGCCGGCCTCGCTCAACCCTTCGGAAACTGCATCCGTGATTTCGTAAGTCCCCTTTCCTTCGGTACGAATCCCCCAATCTTTCTTGAAAACACCCATGATCAAATGAACGAAACCCTATCAGTAGCTCACTAAATCGTTTTTGGCAAGGACTGAGGAAATATAAGGACGCTCCCTCAGCATCGCAGTTCGGTTTCGGAGTTTAGCCAAAGGCGAAGTGATTCGACCAAAAGGATGAGTTCGCGAGATGACGTGTTTTCGCCCCCGACGGGACGCCCTAGTATGGAGCGGGCTATCGATTGATTGCTTTGGGTTAGGCCCGGAAGCCAGGATTCCTTGACCGGGAGTCCCTCTTTTCGAGCAAAAAGAAAAAGGGCTTTGAAAAAAACAGCTCGGGGATCCCCGCCTTCGGACAAGGTCGTCAAGGCAACCTCAAGCAAGTTGAACAAGGGTTGCGGTTCGAGGAGAAGCCGTCCGTTTTGCAGATACAGCAAAGCCAAATCAGAGGCGGACTGAAAACGGTCGTGCCGAAGAGCCAATTCGCGCCTCTTGGCCAGGACTCGGGACTCACGAACGAAGGGAAGTCCGTTGGAAAGCGTTTGGGCTAGGGCGAGTTCCACTTGATCAAAAAGATCCGGGAGGGAATGAGATTTGCCTCGCGTTTTTCGCATAAGAGCAACTTGCAATCCTTCAGCTCCACAAAAAATGCTGAACCGCAAATAGTTTTCACCTGTCTCAACCCGGCTAAGAACAATCCCTTCGATCGTTTGAGCAGGCGAGGCCATGGAATCCTCAATCAGGTGCGGAATCGCCGTCGGAAGACTTTTTTTGAATTTGCTCCGAGGATGAAGAACAAGCTTTTCCATTTCCCGGATCAGTGGAGGATTCCTTCGAATTGACACTGCTTTGCGAATGCTTGATCTTTGGGTTTGAAGCGGGCGGACTGACCGCACCTCCGGATATCAACATTTTCATACCCTCTCCGACCGTCATATCCAATGGATGAATATCGCTTTGAGGCAAAAGCAAAAGAAATCCACTCGTCGGGTTCGGTGTTGTCGGCACAAACACATTGGTCAACTTCTTTCCCGTCGCTTGCTCGATTTGCGTCGCCCCCTCCGTAGTCACGAATCCGAGGACGTAACATTCGGTCCGTGGATATTCGATCAAGACAACCTCCTTGAAAACAGCCCT
>JAURNO010000506.1 GCA_030830145.1 Verrucomicrobiota bacterium | reverse complement strand
CGTTGCCGCCAACCATGCGGGAATCGCTTCCAGTTTCATCAATGGCGGAATCGGGGCGACCGGAAGAACCAACCATCACGGTGGTTTCGGAGGCGGAGGTGGCGGCAGTTCGAGTTATCCTTCGGGCGGGGGTGGCGGCGGCTATCGCGGAGGAGACGCATCCGGGGGTAGTTGGAGTCAATCGGTAGGCCAAAGCAAGGGTGGCTATTCCTTCAATTCAGGAACATCCAAGGAAGATTCCTCGACGTTGGGATACAATTCGGCTCATGGCCGTGTCATCATAACCCAACTCTCGGGTGACTCTCCTCCCCCGGCCAACCAAGCACCCGGCAATCTGCAATCCCTCTCACCCCTCTCCATCGCGGAAAACCAGCCGGCGGGGAGCGTGGTCGGTGAATTCAACGCAACCGATGCCAATAATGCAGATACGCTGACTTACAGCTTGGTCGATGGAAACGGCTCGAGTGATAATACCCTCTTCACCCTCGAAGCAAACGGTACGCTCAAGACCGCTGCCATTCTTGATTTCGAGTCCAATGCTTCGCACTCAATTCGGGTACGCGTATCCGACGATCACAATGCCTCCGCCGAAAAAGTCTTCGACGTCAACGTCACGGACGACGCGAACGACAATTCCATTCCACAAGGCACGACCTATGTATTCTCAAACGCCGGAGCAACGGGTAGGCTTGGGCCTACCCAATCCCAAATCAACGCCAGTTATTCGGGCACCAATTTGGCCAACTCCGTCACGATCAATACCCAGGGCATTCAGGAATGGACTGTCCCTGCCCCGGGCAACTACAGAATAGAAGCTTGGGGAGCCAGAGGTGGAGGCGCCATTTATGGTTCGACTTCCTACGACGAAGGCTTGGGTGCCAAAATGGCTGGCAATTTCACTCTCAACGGCTCCGACACCCTCAAGATTCTTGTCGGACAGGAAGGCTCTACGACCCATGGAGCATCCGGTGGCGGTGGTTCATTCGTGGTCCTTTCCAATGGCAGCGTCAAGCTCGTGATAGCAGGAGGAGGAGGAGGAAGCGGTTCGGGTGGCGGCGTCAGTGGTCAAGGTTCTAACAGACATGCCGTTGTAACATCCGATGGCATGGCTGGCACAGCCTACAGCAGTGACCAGGCAGGAACTGGAGGAACAAACGGGGGAGCCGGAGGTACCGTTACATCATCGTGGAACGGGTACGGTGGATCCGGTTTTTCGGGCAATGGATCCGAATCTTTTTCTTTCCTGAACGGAGGAATGGGCGGACCCGGCTACAATTCGAATTCGCCGGGTGGGTTCGGAGGCGGAGGTGGCGGTGGCATGTGGGGAGCCGGAGGCGGAGGCGGTTATTCCGGTGGCGGCAACAACTCCCGTCATGCTGTTGGCGGCGGAGCTGGCTCGTACAATTCAGGTACCGACCAAAACAACACCGGTGGGGCCAACCAAGGTCATGGTCGCGTCATTATCACTTACCTTTCCGGCTCAGCAGCCTCCTTGAGCTTGAACAACGGTCTCGTTGCCTGGTATCCTCTCGACGGTAACGGCACTGATCAGTCCGCAACCGCAAACCACGCAACGGTCTACGGTGCAACCCCGACCGCCGACCGGCGTGGCGAAGCGGGCAAAGCTCTTCTTTTCGGGGGTTCGGGTTCCAACCATTACCTACAAGCCCCCTTCAACCAAGCCCTCTCCACAAGCTCGTTCAGCTACTCAGTTTGGGCCAAACCCACTTCCACCACAACCAACCATGGCAGCCCAATTACCTTCCGGGGTAACGGCCGGGGATTCAACTTATACAAAATGCCAGGCAATTTCTGGTCACATTGGACCGGAGACGGCGGTTGGAGAACATTCGAAGCACAGCCCATCTCCCTCAATTGGACGGCCCTTGCCTTCACCCACGACGGTACCAGCGGCAAATGCTATCAGAATGGAGTTCTCGTCGCTTCCCTGAACAAAAACTATCTTCCCAACCAAACTGGGCCATTGAGAATCGGAACTGGCTCAGGCAACCACGGCCCCACTTATTTTTTCAACGGAGCGATTGACGAAGTCCGCGTATGGAACCGCGTCCTCTCCGCTGAAGAAATCTCATCCCTGTACACCATGGAAAAGCCTCCGAATTGGCTTCCGGTCGACCTGAATGCAACGGGTACCCTCGCCTTTTCTGAAAACCAGCCTGTAGGCACCGTAGTGGGGGATTTCAACGCAACAGACCTGGACGCCAACGCCACCCTCTCCTTCTCGCTCCTGAGTGGCGGTAACCTATTCGGCCTCGATGCCAATGGAACCTTGCGAACCCTTCATGTCTTCGATTTCGAAACCAATGCCTCAACTTATGCCATCTCAGTTCGCGTGGCCGACGAGCACAACGCATCCTTGGACGGCAACTTCACCATTACCCTCCTTAACCAAGTCGAGGACCTCGACGGGGACGGTACGGAAGACCATTACGATAACGACGACGACGGGGACGGGTTCTCTGACGCCACCGAGACCGCCTACGGCTCAGACCCACGCGACTCCAACTCGGTCGCCAACGCAACCCCCAACGCACTCGACCTCAACGGTTCGAGTATCCTGGAAAACCAAACTGTTGGAACCTTGGTCTGTGATCTCAACGCGACAGACCCAGATACTAACGCCAGCCTCTCCTTCTCGCTCCTGAGTGGCGGTAACCTATTCGGCCTCGATGCCAATGGAACCTTGCGAACCCGTCATGTCTTCGATTACGAAACCAATGCCTCAACTTAT
>JAURNO010000505.1 GCA_030830145.1 Verrucomicrobiota bacterium | reverse complement strand
TTCCCAATGCGGAAACGACAAAGACCATCATCATGATCGATAAGCCGATGGTCGGTTTAAAAAATAACAGGAAGTTGATGCTGCGTTGGTGCATGGTTATGAGGTTTCGGGAGAGGGAAGTGTATGCAGTACCACGCCGTTTTTGCAATTTCGATTTCATGAATTCCGGAAATTCACCTTCAGGACATCCGCCCAACCGTATTCTCTTCATCGCGACCCCTGTTCACCACGAAGGGTTACGGAATTAGGTCCAGCATACATGAAACCATGTTTTGAGTCAAGCGCCTGCTGGATGAGGCGGTAAAGCACGACACAGATGCCGATGAAAAAAGGACCAGCAGTAAATGAATCATGAAAAAAATATGGATCGCAACGTGGCCCAGATGCTGGCTGATGATTTTGTCGGTTACAGCTCTGGTTGCTTCGGCTGCCAAGGCCTTGCTGGCGCATATCGAGTCGCTGGAGAAGGGCGATCAGGTCGTCATCGAATGGAAGCACCTGTACGGCGAGTTGCGAACCGGCGGTTCTAGCCCGGTGAGTCCGCTGCTGCTGCTCAAGAAGATCGACCAGGCCGAGGCAAAGAAGTTGCGGGATTAGGGTGGGAGCCGGCAGCCTGCTGTTCCCGGGACGAATGATACAATCGAATAACTAACTGAAAAGAAAAGACCGTGAATCTAAAATTCCTGAAAACCACCACCCTTCTCATCGCTACAGTTATCGCTGGACATTCAATGTTATTGGCGGCCGAGGACAAGCCCAAGCTCCCCCAGACGCTCACGGTTAAGTGTGAGCTCGACCCTTTCCCTTATGCATTCAAGCCCAACCGGGAATCGTGGGCCATCGACCGGGTTACCATTGGACCTATGAAGTGTGACCTGGTTCTCAAGCGGCAAGACCCTGGTCCTGGGGCCGCCCCAACCCCGACGATCCGCACGGCGATCCCTGCCTGGAAGGGAAGTAAGACCATTGAACTGGAGGGCGGCTACAGTCTCAGGATCGATGCACATTACATGATAAGGCAGCGCTGGAGTGACTGGATCCGCAAGCCGTCCGGGCTGGCACTCGACGTGTCGTACTTCTACAAAAAGAAGCTGATCGGCTACGCCTCTGCGGCACAGTGGAGCGAGGCGAAGGAGATCAGCCTCTCGGCCAGAGCGACCGATACCGCGTACTTTGCCCTGATGAACGAGAACGGCTTTGGCATTCCATCCCAGATCGCGGGCTATGATAGTGGCGGGTTCCGCTTCTGGGCTGCCGTGCGCGATGGCGTAAATGGCCGGGAGGGTGGACTCAGCTTTGAGTCGCTTAGTGCTGCACTCAAACCTTTGGGGCGAGACGACAACATGATGATGCCTACCGTCAACGTCAAGAGCACGGTCATCAGGCCTACGGGCTCGGATATTCCCGAGGCAAACTTCCTGAGGTAAATTCATGGATCGGCTTAAAATAGCTCCTTTCTCATCCTTACGTTCGATTTTGACAGATTTTTGAATCCATTTTCCAAACCCGCACGAATAATTTGATATGAAACAATCACTATCACGATTCGCAATTCCTTTCCTCTGCCTGTCATCCGTTTGCCTTGCTCACAATGGTGGCCACCAACATGGCCATGAGGGTGACGAAAGAGCGCATCTCATGGAAGAGGTCGGGAAGCTGTCTGAAGTCACCGAGGTATCAAAGCTGGAAGCTCGTGATGGCCTCGCGTGGCTCCATGGCGAAGACAAGCCGTACTCGGGATGGGTAAGAAAGACATGGCAGGTACGACATAAACATGCACCTGGATGGCATGAACACTCCCATCCAAAGCAGACGAGGCTTGCCAGATTCAAGGGCGGTATACCTGCCGAGTCTCGTTGGCTTGATGAAGACAATTTGCTAAAAAAGATGACGATGTTTGCGGGGAAGGACAGGCAGGAGGAAAAAACCTGGGTATCTAACTTTTTGAAAGCCATGAATACAGGCGTAGGTTTGTTCATGACTCTTGAAGGCAGGACAGGCAATGAACCACTCGTCGCGAGGTACACTGAGTGGTCCGAAAACGGGACCAAGAAACGCGCGGCAAAAATCTTGGAGTATAACAAAGACGGCTACCGCAAAGAAGACTTCACTGACTGGCATAACAATGGCCAGGTGAGCGAGCAGGGCCAATCCTGGCGGAGGGGACACTACAATATCTATGGCGGAAAACTGGTTTCCTTCTATCGCAATGGACAAAAGCGCTCCAAGGAGCTATGGGATTACGGCAAGCCCGTCACCATAAAGGTTTGGAAAACAAATGGAGAGAAGTGCCCTGAAACCAAGGTGGCCGAAGGGATGGGAACATACGCATGGCGCGATAAGTATCGTGGAGAGATATACGTCGTACATAGCTACATGGATGGATTATTGCATGGTCCTTCGATCTGGTATCAGGATGGTGAAAAAAAGGCTGTACAGAACTGGGTCAAAGGAAAGCGCCAGGGAACTGAGATCAAGCACGGACACGACGAGTAACGAATGGAATCCACCCTTGGGGGAAATCTGGACGGAACGAAGATAAAAAGAAACATGCAATGAAACGACCCATCATCAAAATGTGTTCTTTTCAATGAACAGATATCCCATAATATTCATAAACATATGCATCGTTCTTTTTCTTGCCAAAGTTGACGGCAAGGAAGTTGGCTTTGAGAACGAGTCGTCCGAAACAGACGTCCGAACAGCGCTCCTGAAAGAAACGGAAGAACGAAACGGTCTGAAGTATATACCCGGAGAAACGATTCCTTTTACGGGGAAAATATTTTCACCTTATAATAATCGTCCACGCGGCATAGAGACCAACTACTTTCGCGGCAAGAAACATGGAATTGAATCAACCTACGTGAATGGCCTGATATACAGGACCACGGAATACAATGCCAATTTTGAATCTGCTAAAAAACATGGAATAGAGACTCAATACTCGAGAGCCGGAGGACCCATTTGGTACACTACTCAATACGAGGATGGGAAAAGAAACGGTCCGCAAATTGAATTCTATTGGGAAAAAGGAAAGATACGGAGCGTTAAGCAATATTTGGATGATGTACCTGTCGACGTGGAAGTGGGTTACTCTGTGAATGGTATAAAAACAAGCGAAGTCCCATACCGAAATGGTGTAAAAGATGGTTTTGCGATTGAGAACTTCGAGGACGGATCACCCTTAAACAGAGCACTTTGGGTTAATGGAGAAAAAGAAGGTAAAGAAATTAGATTTTACAAAAATGGAAAGAAGTATCGTGAAAAAAACTATGTAGATGGAAAACTTCAGGGGACCATGACCATCTATTACGAAAATGGTTCGAAAAAATCGGTATACTTCTTTGAACGCGGGATTCTTCAAGGAGTTGCATTTCGTTATCTTGAAGATGGCTCAGTCGTGGAAGATATCTGGGAAGATGGAAAAAAAATTTCATCAACTTTCTCGCGACCTCGGCAAAACAGTTTGTTTCCAAAAAATTTTACGACTCCGACGACCGGCGATGCTGCCAATACTGTCAAAGGGGATTAAATTCGCGAAAATTCTCTCTACCATGCTCCTGCTCCCTCAATCACCACGGGTCTGAACCGCCTCACTTTTCCAAATCGCGCAGGGCAACGACTTTGCATCCCGATTGCTTGAGGTAGTCCATGTAAGATTTGAATTTATCCGGATCGGTGTTCACCCAGGGGTGCTTTACGTCGGGCACGCCGTGGAACGTCATTACCGAAACCTTTCCGTCCTTGGCTTTGTTCACCGCTTCCTTGAATTGCTCGAGGGTGCTCTTGGGTTTTCCGTCAAAGGCTTGGGGCATAAGGAGAGGATCATCCTCCCCGGGAGCATAGGCTCTTGAACCACCCGTCCTGGCAAACCGGTACCCACGGGTCTTCAAAACCCGCACCGCCCGTTTGGTCGTTTGGTAAGCGGGGTAGCAGAAACTGATCGGTTTCGGAATGCCGTGCTTCTCACACTGCTTCTCAATGTATTCGACGTCGGCATGCAATTG
>JAURNO010000504.1 GCA_030830145.1 Verrucomicrobiota bacterium | reverse complement strand
TTCCCGCGATCCGTACGGTCAAGGGAGACCTGCAAAAGGGGAAGGCATTCTACGAGGAGCGTTGCGCATCCTGCCATGGGGCCGAAGGGGAGGGGAATCGTTTGGTTCGCGGACCTTCTTTGCACAGGCTGGAAGGTTGGTATTTCTTGGGGCAGATGAGGAAATTCAGATCGGGGGAACGGGGCTATCATCCATTGGATGAGGGGGGGAGAGCCATGGCCGCCGTTTCAAAGAATATCTCGACTGGTACCTTGCGCGACGTGGTGGCTTATTGTGTGGAGACTTTTGGACCCGAAGAAGCACCGTCCAACCGGGAAAAATACGGTCCGCCCCCTTCGACCCAGCCTCCGACCGAGCCCTTTTAACCGCCGAATGCGGACTGAATGGCCTCCAGTCTTTCGGGGGTACCCACGTCGTCCCACTCCCCCGAATGAAGGATTCCACCCACCCGGTTCAAGCCAATGGATTGACGCAAGCGCGGAACGATGGAGAATTTCTCCACCTTCGCTCCTTCCAGAATCCGGGGATGGTAGAGGGCGATGCCGGCATAGAGCAGGTCGGGCGAATCCGACTCGAGGACTCGGTCGTTCTGCAGCGAAAAGTCTCCTTTCTCGCGCCATGCGGGTTGGGGTACGAGAAAGAGCAGGGCATCGTCTTTCTCAGGTAGTTGGGTGGGGATGGTGGTAAAATCAAGGTCGCACCAAACGTCTCCGTTTACCACGAGAAAGGTTTCTTGTCCGAGGAGGGGAAGAGCCTTGGTGATTCCACCCCCCGTCTCCAGGGGTTCCGGGCCCTCGTCCGAATAGGCGATGTCCAGGCCCATGGAGGAACCGTCCCCCAAAGCCTCGGGGATTTTCGATCCCAGATGACCCAGGTTGATTACGATTTCCCGAAAGCCCGCCTTCGCCAATTTTTCAAGGTGATGAACGATCAGCGGTTTACCTCCGACGGGAACCAAGGGTTTGGGGATTCGGTCGGTTAGCGGACGCAAACGCTTGCCGTAACCGGCGGAAAGGATCATCGCTTTCATGGCCATGTTGTCAGGCTAGGAACTGAGCACGCTCATAGAGCTTTTGGATGCCCGAAAGTTCCGGGTATCGCTCGAGAACGGTTTCCACGTACTTTTTGACGCGGGGCACGTCTTTGAGGTAGCTCTCTTTGCCGTCCCTGATCTTGAGGCGGTGAAAGATTCCGATGCATTTGAGGTGTCTTTGCAGTCCAGTGAGGTCGAACCAACGCAGGAAATCTTCATCCTCCATTTCGGGTATGGGATCCCGGTTTTGTTCGAGAGCTTGCTGGAAGGAAGAGACTTCATCGGTAATCCAATCCTCGTCGTTTTCCACATAGCAATCTCGAAGCAGAGAAACCAAATCGTAGGTGACGGGGCCGAGCATGGCTCCTTGGAAATCAATCACCCCGATTGTATCGGGTGCGGGGACGAGGAGGTTCCGACAGTGGAAGTCTCTATGCATGAAGGATTTGGGCATGTCATCAATGGTGCTGACAAGGGGCTCGAGGGCCTGTTGGTATTCCGTTGCGTCCATTTCCGGCAAACACCACTCGCGGAAGATATCGAGTTCTTTGAGCTGCCACCCCCGGTCAAAGGACGGGAGGGTTTCGGCAAAGTCAGGCAATTCCGATTGGAAGGAAAGGATTTCCGTTATCGCAAGATCGTAGAGGTCTTCCCGGTCGGGGCCGTCCAGCAGGTCCTGAAAATGAACGTCTCCAAAGTCACTCAGAATCAAGAATCCGCGTTTCAAATCCTGATTGATGATTTTGGGAACGTTGATGTCGTGTTCCTTCATATAAGAACCAATGCGAACGAAGGGTTCACAGGGTTCCAGTTCCGGTGGGGCGTCCATGACGATCCAAGGTTTCCCTTGTTCCCACAAGCGAAAATACCTGCGGAAGCTTGCGTCGGCCGAGGCCAACTCAAGTTTTTCGGGCGAAAAGGAAGTGTGGGCCCTAAGCCACTCTTCCATCTCCTCTTGTCTTTGATCCCTTTCCACAACCACCAATTAAGTTCTTGCGAAAACGTTTTACGGGGTCAAAGCAAAAAAGAGAGGATGTTTCTTTTCCATCCCAAAGGGATCAGACAAAGAGGGGGAGGATCCTGGCTTCGAGGTTTGCTCAGGGGTGGTTGCGCACTTTAGTTTATCATCACCAACCCATCATTGGTTTGCTTTTTGCTTTAGGCAATAAGATCGGGGATGACCTTGGGGTGCTCGACCCCGGTGAGTCGTTGATCGAGACCGAGGTATTTGTAGGTGAATCGTTCGTGGTCGATTCCCAAACACTGAAGCACGGTGGCGTTGAGGTCGTTCACGTGGACGGGGTTTTCCACGATGTTGTAGGCAAAGTCGTCGGTCTTTCCGTATTCGAAACCGGCTTTGAACCCTCCGCCTGCCATCCACATGGAGAAACTTCTTCCATGATGGTCGCGTCCGTGGTTGTCTTTGGTCAGTTTCCCTTGGGAATATATGGTGCGACCGAATTCGCCTCCGCAAATCACGATGGTGTCCTTGAGCAACCCACGCTGCTTGAGGTCGCGTACGAGAGCGGCCGCCGGTTGGTCGACGTCCTCGCATTGCTGGCGGATTTTGGACGGGAGGCTGCCGTGTTGGTCCCAACCCCGATGAAAGAGTTGCACGAAAGGAACGCCTCTCTCGGAGAGCCTGCGGGCGATCAGGCAATTGTGGGCAAAGCTGCCCTTCCTCATGGCATCCTTTCCGTAAAGATCGAGCACATGCTGGGGTTCGTCCTTGAGGTCGACGAGGTCGGGCACGCTTGTTTGCATGCGGTAGGCCATCTCGTATTGAGCGATGCGGGCGTCGATCTCGGGGTCACCGGACTCGGCCTTCTTGGCTTGGTTGATCTTGGCGATCCCATCGAGCATCGAACGGCGCATGTCACGAGAAACTCCTTTGGGGTTGGAAAGGTAGAGGACCGGGTCACCGGCGCTGCGGAATTTTACGCCTTGATGCTTGGACGGGAGGAAACCGCTTCCCCACAATCGGTCATACAAAGCCTGGGATTGTCCGCGTCCCTTCGAGATCATCACGACATATCCGGGGAGGTCTTTGTTGGGACTGCCCATTCCCCAATCCAACCAAGCTCCCATGGACGGCTTGCCGGGTTGTTGCACTCCGGTGTTGATCGCGGTGATTGCGGGGTCGTGATTGATGGCTTCGGTGTGGACTGATTTCACGAGGGTGATCTCGTCGGCAATACTCGCGATGTTTGGTACGATTTCACTAAACCAGCTCCCGTTTTGTCCGTGTCTTGAAAATTCGAACATGGGGGCCACGCATGGAAAGGATTTTTGCCCGGAGGTCATTCCGGTTATGCGCTGACCGTTGCGGATGGAGTCGGGTAGCTCGATCCCGTGGATTTCGCGCATCTTCGGATGGTAGTCGTACATGTCGATGTGGGAGGGACCACCCGAGAAAAACAGGTAGATGACGCGTTTGGCCTTGGGCTTGAAGTGAGGAGCGCCGAGAGTGCCGGTCAACCCGCCTGATGCGGAAGGGGAGGGGGCTGCGGAAAGGCCCGGTTCGAGAAGGCTTGCCGCACCGAGCGCGCCAAGTCCGCGGGCGCCCAACTGAAGGAGTTTTCTACGGGTAAGAATGTGCTGAATGTCCAAGTCGTTCATATTCGGGTATCCTGGTGTTTATTCGCGGTTCAAAGTTTCATCGAGGTTGAGGATGATGGATGCCAGTAGGGTCCATGCTGCGTGGTCGTAAGGGTCGAGCTTCTCGTCCCGGGGGGACTCCCCGACGGAAAGAAGTTCGTCGGCCCGCTTGGGGTCGTCCTTGAATACTTTGGATTGTTCGTCGTAAAATTCTTTCAATACGTCGATGCGCAACTGGTCGGCCGGCCGGCCGGTGGCCCACTCGAAGGCAAAGTTCAGTTTGTCGGGAAAGGTTTTTTCGCCACTGTTTAGTATACGGCGGGCAAAATGTCTAGCTGCCTCCACGAATTGATCGTCGTTCAAGGTGACCAAGGCTTGCATGGGGGTATTGGTGCGCTGTCTTTGGAGTACGCATACTTCTCTGGAAGGTGTATCAAAGGCCATGAGGGCAGGTTGGGGGGCCGACCGTTTCCAATAAGTGTACATGCTCCTGCGATAGAGCTTTTCCCCTTTGTCGCGGATGAACTTTCGTCCGCCGCTCAAGGAGACTTCGACCCAAAGCCCGGGAGGTTGATAAGGCTTGACCCCGGCTCCGCCGAAATCGCGCTTGAGCAGACCGCTTATGGCCAAGGCATTGTCCCTGACGAACTCCCCCATCATTCGGAACCTCGGGGCTCTCGCATGGTAGAGGTTGACGGGGTCTATTTCGAGGTGTTCGGGGCGGGTCACGGAGGATTGCCGGTAGGTGGCGGAGGTGACAATCAGTCGATGAATTCGCTTCATATCCCATCCACTTTCAACGAACTCGGTAGCGAGCCAGTCCAGCAAAAGGGGGTGAGTCGGGGGTGTTCCATGAGCGCCATAATCATCCGGCGTGCGCACCAAACCATGCCCGAAATAATTTTGCCAGAATCGATTGACCACCACTCGGGCAACCAGAGGATTCTTGCCGCTGACCAGCCAGCGAGCGAATTCGAGACGATTACGAATCGGAAAGCTTTCAGGAACCTGGAAAAACTCGGGCGCACCCGGGAACACTTGTTCGCCATGATCAAGAAAGTTTCCACGAATGTGGATAAAAGTCTCGCGTGAATGTGACCGTTCTCGCATCACCGGAACTTTTGCGACCATTTCCTCAGGCCCT